>JAYTLG010000226.1:0-2135 GCA_043729555.1 Cytophaga sp. | reverse complement strand
GTTGTAGCAAGCCATTACGGTCCATGGTTGCGAGTTTTTAACAGCAATTTCAAACGGTGTTAAATAGATCTCATGCAGTGTACGAGTATCTACTTTTGAATTGATGTACATACGATTTGTTTCTACATTATTTGCCGCATAATGCTTAAGTGAAGCTCCTACGCCTTTACTCTGAATACCGTTAATGTATGCAGCACCAAGTTTGCCCGATACAATTGGATCTTCAGAAAAGAATTCAAAATTTCTACCGCCTAAAACAGAACGTTTAATATTAACACCAGGACCAAGTAAAACATTTACCTTTTGAGCTAGACACTCTTCACCCAAAGTTTGACCTAGCTTGAATAGTAAGTCGGTATTCCACGTCGCAGAAAGCGCTGAAGCGGTTGGGAAACAAGTGGCGGGTAATTGATCACCATAACCCCACTTGTAGCTTTCGGGAGCTCGTCTTAGGCCATGCGGACCGTCGGACATCCAAATCGAAGGTATATTTAAGCGTGCGATTGGTTTCGTACTCCATGCATCTCGACCAGAACATAATGAAGCTTTTTCTTCTAACGTCAGATCTGTCATCAATTGATTAATTCTCTTTTGTAAAGCTTCTTCCGTCAAGACTTGTGCATTCAGTTGAAGCGTTGCCATGAAGCTTGCTATCAATAAGCATAGTATGGTTATTGTTTTTCGCATGTTAAATTTATTAGTGTAAAATAGATGTACTAAAGTATGAATATTATTATTCAGATAAAAAGCGTCCACTTCAAAAACCTTTCAATAAGAATTGAATACACTCCTTATGCTTACCTATCAAAGTGAAATATCTTTATTAGAAAATTTTAGTCACGATGTTGACATTTCAAAACGAGATCGAAATGCTACTTTCTATTTTTTACACATGAACAAACCCTCAAAAGCTCTTGCTCCTTAAAAAAACACGATAAGTAAGCCACTTAAAACATTGTTTTAATGATCGATCTCTTGTAAAGTCATTTAGATAACACTATTTTGAAAGTCGAATAAGGCTATTGTTATTGAATAGTAATACACAAATAGACACGATCATCGATTGTATTGTTCGGAAAGAAGAGTGGGGAAAAGTTTTCACTCGTTGAAAATTATTTTTTCTCAACGACCTAAAAAATCAGAACCTGCTAAAAATCGACATGACATCAATCAGGTCGATTGATGTCATGTCGATGTATTTCAATAAATCACAGACGTTATTAAAAATAGGATTAAAATAACACCTTTACTATTAAGCAGTAATTTTAAGGTCAAGATTTGCTTTCAATTCCGAAGCTAATAATTTAGCATCCGCAATAGCAGCGTCTTTATTGCTGTAATCAAAAACAAGTACTGGCTGCGCTGAACTTGCAAACAAAAAAAGTTTATAGTGCGTTACATTTCCTGTCATCGTTGGATTTACCCCATTAGACATCGAAGTCGCAAGTGATGTTACGGATATTGCTTTTATAGATTGTATTTCAGGTAATGTTTTCCATCCTCCCGATTTAAAACCACAAAAAGAATAATAAACTTGGTATTTTTTTTGTGTAAAATTAATGAGCGTTCCTCCATAGGAAAATACCACCATTAAGCCAAACACAACACTGCATCCACCTACACTTAACGATTTCAAGAAGGAGTTTTTACTTTCCATAAAAGCAGGACTTAGTAAGGTAAATATACCAACAGCAAGAAATATTAAGCCTAACAAATGAGGACTTAAAGAGAAGAAGTTTCTTTTTTTATAATTGAAGTTTTCCATCGTGATTAGGGGTGAATTTTATTTTACAGAATTATCAAGTTACACTATACTCCTTTAAAAACAAGCACTTTATTCCAGCGGCTCCACTAAAATAACCTTTTCTTTTTCGACCCTTACCATACCAGCAGCGGTACCTTTCACCTTACGCACGTATTTTTTGGGCGTATACATGACAGGACAAAGACTTTCAGTTTTTCGTTTCGAATAAAAAGCAGCCAACTGCGCTGCCCTCTCCAATACAGGCTTAGGGAATATTTTATCGTTTTTATGTTTAATGATTACATGAGAGCCAGACACATCTTTTGCATGTAACCACAGGTCTTCTTTGTGTGCAAAATGCAATGTCAACTCATCGTTATTTTTAGCATTT
>JAYTLG010000225.1:0-4622 GCA_043729555.1 Cytophaga sp. | reverse complement strand
ACCAACATACACAAACTGTTTGTTGTTTCGCAGCTCTACAACATCATTGGTTTGTAACCATGCATTGTTGGTAACAGCACCTTTTATGCTTAAACAATCCCGATTGTCTTGTTTGATTTCAATGCCATTCAATACGCTGTATGCTTCTTCAATAATAGGCTGTAGGCTGCGCATAGCAATGTGTGATACCGTTTCGGTCATGCCATAGGAATGCCATACCTTACACGTTAACGTATTTTGTATGCGTGTTTGTAAGGCATCGGATATAGAGCTGCCGCCAATCAGTAGATGATTGAGTTTATTTAGCAACGTTATTTTTTCAGGATGATTGCTCAGTATTTCAAATAGCTGCAATGCAGCAATCGGCATAAAGCTATATGTGATTGTTGTGTCGATGCCTTCCAATGATTTGCTTGGAGGAATAACATGCAACTCTAGTTGCCCAATCATACTGCGATACAACATCATTTGTCCACCGATAACCTCTACGCTTAGCGGACAAACGACCGCATCACCTGCATTCAAGCTGAAAAAAATCAAGGTAGCTCTAGCGCTTGCCTCAATTTGAGAGCGATGTATGTGGATGATTTTCGGTGTACCTGTAGAACCGGATGTTTTCAATTCGAACTGCTCTTTACCTTCCAACCAGTTTTTACAAAGCATCAATGTTGCTTGTACATACGCCTGTTCGTGCAAACCATTCCACGATAAAATATCGTTTGTGGTATATGTTTTTAAGGCTATGTGTAGGCGAAATGCAGACATGGAATTCTTGGAAGAGTACAATCGTTTAATTGAATAGTGTTTGTCTTTACGAAGGATAAATCTAGTTCTTTGTTTAAAAAGAAGCATTATTTTTACAAAAACAAATATTTTACTAAAATGATTTTTTTTAAATCATTGGAATGTATGAAGTTATGAAATTTTGATACTGTTTTCCACATCCATTTAGATACTCTTCTGGAACTTTGTATTTTTGTTTACCCAATTATCACATCCATTAGAATTCATTTAACGCATAATAAAACGAATGAAAGTGACTCAAATCTATAAGAATTTCTTTCAAAATGAAAAAGCAGGAGGTGTCACCCTTATTATTGCCACCATCATTTCATTGCTTTTGGCAAATTCACCTATCGGCCATCACTACATTGGCTTTTGGGAAATGTCTATTGGTGGCCATACGATTGAACATGTTGTGAATGATGGATTGATGACCATTTTCTTTTTATTGATAGGTTTGGAATTGGAACGCGAAGTCTACGCAGGGGAGTTGTCTAATTTCAAAAAAGCCTTATTGCCTATTTTTGCTGCCTTGGGTGGTATGTTGGTGCCTGCAGCTATTCATATGTATTTTAATTTTGGTACAGAATATCAATCTGGTTCTGGTATTCCAATGGCAACGGATATTGCATTTGCAGTTGGGGTACTTTCTTTATTGGGTAATCGAGTACCACTATCATTGAAGATTTTTTTGACCGCTTTAGCCGTAATAGATGACTTGGGTGCAATTTTTACAATAGCAATCTTTTATTCAAGAGAGATTACATTTATTAACCTGGCAATATCTCTTGGTATTTTAGGTGGCTTGTTTGTATTGAACAGATTAAAAGTATACAAGCTATGGCCCTATTTAATTGGTGGTTGTGGTATGTGGTATTTTATGTTGCAATCTGGTATACATCCTACAATTACAGGCGTGTTATTAGCATTTGTAATTCCTTTTGGTACGGGCGAAGAGGGGACATTGTCCATCAAGTTGGAGCATTTTTTGAGCAAGCCTGTTGCATTCGTTATTCTACCAATTTTTGCGTTGGCAAATACATGTATCCTCATCGAGCCTGGCTTTGCTGAAGGTTTGCTAAGCACCAATAGTATGGGTATTTTCTTTGGCTTGGTTATCGGAAAACCGCTCGGTATACTATTATTTTGCTTTATCGCTGTTACCATTGGCATTTGTACAATACCTAAAGGCTTAAAGTGGGTTCAAATATTTGGTGCTGCTTGTTTGGGTGGTATAGGTTTCACAATGTCCATATTTATAACCTTACTTGCATTCGATAATCACTTAATCATTTCTGGTTCAAAAATCACCATTATGATTTCGTCGTTGGTTGCAGCAATTATTGGTTTGATTGTTTTAAAGATTACCTTGAAGGATGAAATTTCAATAACCGAGCAAGAAGAATTATAATTATGTGATACAGCAGCCATCATAGTTTTTATATTTACGATGGAATTGCTTATTTTAGAATTCGAATCGATCTAATTTATTAGGCGAACAGTTGAATTAGGATTAATTTATAAAATGAATAGAGAAATGATTTTAGGTATTGATGTTGGTGGTACTTCTGTGAAGTTTGGACTTGTTACGCCAAGTGGAGAGATTAAAAATGGCAAACGTTTCATGACCGAAGAATGGGTGGATGGAAAAGGTTTTGTTGAATCGCTTAAAGCTGAAATAGGAAATTATTTAAATGAATTCCCTATCATTAAAGGTGTTGGTATCGGTTGGCCAGGTTTGGTTTCGTTAGATAGAACAAAAGTTGTTTTGTTGCCAAACATACCAAGTGTAGCGAATGTTCCGATTGTAGAAATTTTGCGTTCAGAATATCCTAAAATTCATTTTAAAATTGAAAACGATGCGAAGTGCGCTGCATTGGGCGAATATTATTTTGGTGAAAACAAACGCATGCAGACTTTCTTGTTACTAGCTTTAGGTACAGGAGTTGGTGCGGGTGTTATCATGAATGGTAAACTATTTTTAGGTGGCCGTGGTAACGGTACCGAAGTAGGTCACATGCTTACAACAAATGGCATCACCTTAGAAAATCAGGTTGGTATCAATCACTTGATTGCATATACAAAAGAACAATTGTTGTTAGACAAAGGCATTACAAGCAGTCTGCATGCGGAAGAAGAATTGTCACCGAAAGTAATTGCCGAACATGCAGCGAAAGGCGATAAATTAGCATTGGCGGTATTTGCACATGTAGGTAAAGTAATTGGTGAAACATTGGTAAGTATTGTTCGTGTAATGGATATTAATAACATCTTATTGGGCGGCGGTATTTCGGGTGCAGCTGAATTCTTTGTTCCTGAATTGAAAAAAGCAATGATGCAACATTTGCCTACATACTATACAGACGAATTGTTTATCGGTAAAGCAACGCTTGACAACGACGCTGGTTTGCTAGGTGCAGCGGGCTTGATTATGGAAAGTGTTTAATTTAGAATTATATTTTTTTCAACAAAACATAATTCCCAAAAAAAAGAATTTCAACCTAAAAAAATATTAATGGAAGCTGACCTAAAATTAAAATTAGAACAATTGCATCAAAGAGTTGACTCTTTAAAAGATCAAATTAATACTGAGGAGGCCACAAAAAATGCATTTGTAATGCCTTTTATTCAAATCTTAGGTTATGATATTTTTAACCCGACAGAAGTTATTCCGGAGTTCATTTGTGATATTGGAACAAAAAAAGGAGAGAAAATTGATTATGTAATTAAAAAAGATGGAGAACCAATATTAATTATAGAATGCAAACATTGGAAAGAAAATGTTGATGCACATAATTCTCAACTTCATAGATATTATCATGTTTCTAAAGCTCGTTTTGGTGTTCTAACAAATGGTCATACTTTTAATTTTTATGCTGATTTAGAGAAGCCCAACATAATGGATGATAAGCCATTTTTTACTTTAGATTTATCGAATCTTAAAGACTCAAGTTTGAAAATTTTAGAAAAGTTTTCAAAAAATGGATATAATTTGGAAGGGATTTTAGATTCTGCAGAAAGTTTAAAATATATAAAAGCAATTAGAAATGAATTTGAAAAAGAATTACAAGAACCTTCGGACGAAATAGTTCGTCTTTTAGTAAATAGATTTTTTGATAAGCCAATGACAGCTTCTAGACTAGTTACATTCAAAGAATATACTAGAAAAGCATTTTCTAATTCAATCAACGAATCTATTAATTTTAGATTGAAGAATGCTTTAAATATTAATGAAATCGTTCCTTCGAAGATAAATGAACAAATAGCTCCAATTGATGAAAGTAAAGAAGCCGCAAAATTTATTACAACCGAAGAAGAAATGGAAGGTGCTCAAATAATTAAAGCAATTCTTAGAGAAGTATTACCTGCTTCAAGAATTGCGTTTAGAGATACCCAATCTTATTTTGGTATTTTATTAGATGATAATAATCGTAAACCAATTTGTCGTTTGCATTTTAATTCTACAAATAAACATATTGAATTATTCAATAATGGTAAGGATAATGGCGAGAAAAAACTAATACCGTCTACAGATGATATCTATAATTACAGAAGTGAGTTATTGGCGACAATAAAAAACTACGAATGAAAAAAGTAAATTTATACACATGGATGCCCGTTGAGAGACGGGCATTTTTATTTTTATAATAATCTGTAATTTTTAGTCGTGTTTCTATCCTTATAGTTAGTGCAACGCTCGACTGATGTCTAATAAAGTAGAGTCTCAGACTCGTTTGTTTTATTAGTGAATCTCAAATACGATTTTTACTCGGTACTCGGTACTCAGTACTCAGTACTCAGTACTCAGTACTCAGTACTCAGTACTCAGTACTCCGTAC
>JAYTLG010000224.1:0-1758 GCA_043729555.1 Cytophaga sp. | reverse complement strand
GAATCAGGATTATTATGATTTTAGAGGATTTAATAGGATTATTTACCACTCGATTTAAATAATCCTATTAAATCCTCTAAAATCCCAATAATCCTGATTCAAATAAACTTCCTAATTCTAATAAATACTCATCCTGATTCAAATCACAACTCAGGTATCAACATCGAAATCACTGTCCCTACTGAGGGGGTGCTTTTTATATCAAACTCAATAAAACTTTCTTCGGCGCGGCGGCGGTAGTTTTTCAAACCATTGCCATCGTAATTATCGGCTATATTGAAGCCTTTGCCATTGTCTTGTATGGTCAGTCGGATGCCTTCTTTTTCACGTTTCATGGTGATAATGGCTTTGGTGGCGTCTGAATGTTTAGCGATATTGTTGACAGCTTCTTTGAAAATGAGATAGACGTTTTGGCGTTGTTCCATACTGATTTTGAAGGGTTTGGTCATGTCCACCTCATTGTGAATGGTGCAAAGGATTTCGCGGTCTTGCAAAATTTGGCAGGCAAAAGTGCTCATGCGGTCGAATACGCGGTCAAACGAATCATTCTCTGGGTTGATAGACCAAACAGTGTCGCGCAGATTGAGATTGGTCTGGTCGGTGGCATTTTTCATGCGCTCTAAAATTTCAGCGACTTCCGGCGCATTTTTTCCCAAGCGTTTTTGAATGGTGCGAATAGAAATACCAATACTGCTCAATGTCGCTCCTACTTCATCGTGCAAATCGGCGGCAATATGATTGCGAATCGTTTGAACTTTTAGTTTTTGACGCAGGTTGTAAATATTCCAAAAATATGTAATCGCTCCTGCTATCAACAAACCATAGAGCAAAAGCGAGGGATAAAACCACCACTCTTCATCAAGCGACCGCTCGACATGAACTTTACTCACCGCTTTTGTCGTATCGTTATTGACTTTTACCCAAAAATTATAATCGCCACCTTTCAATCGCGTATAACGTGTAATGGGATGTTTTGTTTTTTTTGGGACATTATCGAATTTTTCCAGGAAGTAAGTATAAACGGTAGAATCATTTTGTGGAATAGGGGTTGAAAACTCGAAAACAACGTCTTCTTCTAAGGCTTTTACGTTTAGATTCTTCACATCCGCAGCGGCTTTGTCATTGATTAATACCTGCTTTATCATAATTGTGGCTGTATCCTGCGCGTTGGCAAGCATGGGCAGAGGAACAGCAAGCAAAAGGAACAATACAACAGGTGTTTTCATGATGTAGGTTAACTGTTTTTTTACATGGTTTGTAAGTTATAAAGTTAGAAAAGAATTGTTACACAAGCAAATTTATAAGTTAAAATCTGAATAAGTTTTTTGTTTCTATATGAAAAATTATAGTGCGTTTCGATTCATCAAACTGTTAAATACTGAGGGGTATGAAAAACTTAAATTCAAAAACATCGTTATATAATTTATGGATAAGCCGCTTATATTATTTGATGGGGTTTGCAATTTATGCAATGGAACGGTTCAGTTTGTTATCAAGAATGATCCTGAAGGTTATTTTCATTTTGCCTCGTTGCAATCTGACAAAGGACAAGCTATTTTGAAACAGTTTGGTATGAGTACCAATGATTTTGATACATTTATTTTTGTAGAAAACGGCAAGGCTTATACAAAATCAACGGGCGTTTTAAATGTTATCAAGCATTTTAAAAACTTTTATAGATTTTTTTCTTTTTTAATAATTTTACCTGCACCTATTAGAGATTTTTTTTATACCTTTATAGCACGAAACCGCTACAAA
>JAYTLG010000223.1:0-12393 GCA_043729555.1 Cytophaga sp. | reverse complement strand
AAGAACCCCGCTCTTAAGCAGGGTTCTTTTGTTATAGAGAATGTATTTGACTGATTTTAAAACGAAGCGCCAGCATTTTGACCCATGAAACTGTTATCCCAAAAACCTTCTGCTTCAGCATAATTATGGCTGTTCGTTTGTGGCCAATGCTCTTTATCGAAACCCGGAGCTTTTTTCAATAAATCAGTCCCGTTTTGAATAATAAACGCCTTTTCACTTTGCTTTATTTTCAATACTGAAAATGGCATAGCAAATAGTTTATCATTAAAACCTAAGAAACCACTACACTCAACTACTACATATTCAATAATACCTCTGCGGATATCCAGCATTACGTCTTTAATAACACCGATTTTTTCATCTTTTTCATTTAAAACATCATCTCCAATAATTGAGGTTGCTGTTAAAAATTTTACAGGCCAGTTGGCATTTACGCCTGTGTGATTTTTACCTGTCTTGTTGTCTTGTTCGAAAGTGCTCATAAAAGTATTGTTTAAAAGTGAAATGATTATTTTGCAAACGGTTGTATATAATTAATATAACTACTTTATTCGTGTTTTCTATATATTCGTTCAAACTATTGATTTATTTAACCGTACACTAACATATAAATAGATTCTGAAGATATTATGAACTTTGAACTAACTGAAGAACAAAAAGCGGTACAATTAGCTGCAAGGGATTTCGCTCAGACTGAATTGTTGCCTGGCGTAATAGAACGAGACGAAGCACAAAAGTTTCCTACCGAACAGGTTAAGAAGTTAGGTGAGCTCGGCTTAATGGGAATTATGACTGCACCTCAATATGGTGGTGCGGGAATGGATACAGTTTCGTACGTTCTTGCAATGGAAGAGATTTGTAAAATTGATGCGTCCACAGGTGTATGCATGTCTGTAAATAATTCTTTGGTTTGTTGGGGCATTGAACATTTTGGCACGGAAGAGCAAAAGAAAAAGTATTTAAAGCCATTAGCTTCAGGAGAACTGATTGGCGCTTTTTGTTTGTCAGAGCCAGAAGCAGGTTCGGACGCGACGTCCCAACGCACAACGGCTATTGATTGTGGCGATCATTATATCTTAAATGGCACAAAAAACTGGATCACAAACGGCAGTACAGCTTCCATCTATTTGGTAATTGCGCAGACACACCCTGAATTAAAACACAAAGGTATTAATGTGTTTATTGTTGAAAAAGGGACACCAGGTTTTGTTGTTGGCAAAAAAGAAAATAAAATGGGCATACGTGCATCCGATACGCATTCATTAATGTTTACGGATGTTAACGTACCGAAAGAAAACCGCATAGGTGAAGATGGCTTCGGATTTAAATTTGCCATGCAAACATTAAATGGTGGTAGAATTGGCATTGCCGCACAAGCCCTTGGCATTGCATCCGGAGCAATGGAATTGGCCTTGAAATACTCAAAAGAGCGTAAATCATTTGGAACAGAGATATTCTACCATCAAGCAATTCAGTTTAAATTGGCCGATATGGCGACTCAAATAGATGCGGCACGCCTGCTTATTTTAAAGGCTGCCTACTTAAAAGATCAACATAAAGATTATACAGAGGCTGCCGCTATGGCCAAACTATTTGCTTCTCAGGTTGCTATGGATGCAACTATAGAGGCGGTGCAAATTCATGGAGGATATGGTTTTGTAAAAGAGTTTCACGTAGAACGCATGATGCGAGATGCCAAAATCACTCAGATTTACGAAGGCACATCGGAAATACAAAAATTGGTGATTGGTCGCGAATTATTCAAATAATAACAATTCCATATAATTGAATAATGTGGAATAACTTATAAAAGTTTAACTATTAGGCATATTTTTTTGATTTTTATTGTGATTCCTTCTTTTTTGTATTAGATTCGTACAAATAATAAATCTATTTGTCGTTTCTTTTTTCTTGCTTTTATCCAAATCATAGTGGACGTTCATGGAAGATTATAATAAAATAATTGAATCCTTAGGTGTTAGATACATCAAGTCTAAATCTATACGTATTGTTCAGTCACTTACGGTAGATAATTATTACGATGTAAGCAATATGATTGTGTTGCTTCATAAAGGTGAAATTTCTTTCGGTGAAGAGCGTACAAAAGTAAAAGAGGGTGAATTACTATTCATTCCTGGTGGTCGTTCTGTTTCCATTTCTTATGGTTCGGGCAATGCTGTTAAGTTGTCTAATGAAGAACTGCTTACAAATAGAGAGAAGTTCTTGAACTCTGTTATAGATCCAACGCTAATTGGTACCGACCCAAATTCATTTAGTTATGTTTCGTTTGAAGCAAAAGTATTTGATTCTGTAAATTTCTTTACTTCATTAGATATTCCGCCTTTTATCATTACAGATACGCCAAAACTAAGTCAGTATATCCTTGATACCGTTGAGGAAGATTTGGCAGATGAAGCAGGAAAAGATCGTGTAATCAATATCAATACAGACCGTTTGGTTGTTGAGATTATTCGCTTTATTCTTCGCAAAAATCTATTTGTAGAAAGATTGGCAACAAATAGTACGTATTTTAAAGACCCTCGATTGCTAGACATATTTGCCTACATCAAAACCTGCTTGGGTGGTGATTTATCAAACAAAATATTAGCTGGAGTGGCAAACGTTTCGGAAGATTATGTAGGTCAATATTTCAAAATGTTGACAGGTATCAATCCACAAGATTATATCGAATATCAACGCATGGAAAAAGCGGTTGATTTATTGAGAACATCTAAGAAAAGTATTCGTGAAATTGGTGGTGAAGTTGGCTACAAAGATACAGCTTATTTCTGCCGTCGTTTTAAAATGATGTTTGGAATCCCAGCAGGAAAAATGAGACGCAGAGAGTCTTTAATGAATATATAAAAAGTTTAAGTTTAATAGTTGTTCAGTTTAAGGAAGTCGCTTAGAAATAGGCGGCTTCTTTTTTTATGCCACTATGTGTTGCGCATTAAACGAACGTACTTGTTTTGAAATTTCAATCATCAAGTTTGGGTTCGTTTCAATACCAGTACCCACTACAATTAAGTCGGCTCCAGCGTTAAGAGCTGCGTGTGCCTTTTCTGCAGTATTAATGCCGCCACCTACTATAAGCGGGCATTGCGTAGATTTTTTAACAACACGTATCATTTCTTTAGAAATAGGCTGAGCAGCACCACTTCCTCCATCCAAATACATTAATTTCAAACCCAACATTTCGCCTGCCATTGCTGTAGCCGCAGCGATTGAGGGCTTATCGTATGGCAAAGGTGTTGTGTTGCTGATATAAGAAGCTGTTGTTTGTCGACCACAATCGACCAACAAATAGCCCGTTGGCAATACTTCTAGATTGCTTTGTTTGATAAGTGGTGCAGCAACCACATGTTGGCCAATTAAAAAATCAGCATTTCTTCCGGAAATTAATGACAATAATAAAATGGCATCGGCTGTAGCCTCCACTTGCAGATGTCCACCAGGGAACAACACAACAGGAATGTCTGTATGCTTTTTAATTGTTTGAACAATTTCAGGAATATTGTATTTGGAAAGTAAACTTCCACCCAGAAAAAAATAATCGACAATGCTCTCCTTTGACAATTGAACGATGTTCGCTAAAATCGCATCATCTAATTTATCCGGATCAATCAATACAGCAAAAGATTTAATGCCCTTGCCTACTTTTTCTAATAATTGATTGTAGATTGAATGCATAAAATTAATTCTCCGTTTCTTCTTGGTCTGAATTAAGAATATTAAGCATCACCTTGTACATTTTCTTTTTTAGATAACCTGTACGTATCGTGAAAGACATAAACCACGCTGCTAAAAAAAACAATCCGCCTACAATTACAAATCCTAAATAGGAACTATCTAAAATAATATTCAAATAAAAGCTCAATCCAAAACCTAAAAACAATGTCATCATCAATAGCACAAATGACACAATGATGATTAATAAGACACTCGCCAATACGTTGGAGAGTTTTTTATAAAAATCCATTTTTATAGTATCAACCTTCGATTGAAAAAGCGTTTGAATCGTATCAACGACTGCGCCAGTTCTGAAAAGCTTTAATAGAAGATCAAACATGCTATATATGAGTTAAGACTATGCTAATTTAACAATTTAAGGTCTGTAAATTCGATGATTTAGTGGAAATCTTTGTGCCTTGTTGATTAAAACTAACCTATCAGGTTGTTTTGCCTAGAAAAATGCGTCTCGTCCTATTTCTTTTATAACACAAAAGTCCTACAACATGCAGGACTTTTGTGTTATAAAAGAAATAATTCGCTTATTCTTTATTTTTTTTGTGTTTTAAAACCTTTGCTTTCACATAAAAAATAATCTCTTCGGATATATTCGTCACATAATCACCAACACGTTCCGTTTTGCGAATCATTGAAAGCAAATAAATTGCTTGCATTACCTTTCCGTGATCCGTATTTCCTTTTATATATTCCGCCAAGGCGTTGTTCGCATTTGAATTGATTTCATCGAGCGATTCATCCATTGAGAATACTGTACGTGCCAATTTTGTATTGTCGGATTCAAACGATTCACACAAAATATTCAACATCTCAACTACGATTGTATTCATTTCATTGAAGCGCATTTTTTCCACCAACAGCGCGTCAAAAGGCTTGTCAGCCATTAATAAATACTTACACAATCCTTCTGCGTTATCGCCAATACGCTCTAAATCTGACACCATTTTTAATGAAGCTACAACGAAACGTAAATCAATCGCCACGGGGTTAAACAAGGCAAGAATATGTTCGCAACGACTATCGATTTTGAGCTCTATGCCATTAACACGCTTTTCATTTTTTAAAACTTCTTTTGCCAAGTCATGGTCAAATGTATAAAAAGCAGTAATAGATTTCTCCATTTGCTCTTTTACTAAATGAGTCATTTCAATCAACTCACTTTTAAGTTCTCCTAATTCTGTTTCTAAAAGATTCATACTTGTATTGAATCAACTGTTTAAAAATATTTTTAACTATTATTTGTGTATTCGTATGGGATCAACCAAAACGGCCTGTAATATAATTTTGTGTGCGTTCTTTTTTGGGATTTGTAAATAACGTACGGGTATCATCATACTCTACTAATTCTCCCATATAAAAGAATGCAGTTTTGTCGCTCGTTCTTGAAGCTTGCTGCATGTTGTGTGTTACAATCATGATTGTATAAGAAGCTTTCAAGTTGTATATCAACTCTTCAATTTTAGAAGTAGAAATTGGGTCTAATGCCGAAGCAGGTTCATCCATCAATAAGATTGAAGGTTCAACAGCCAATGCACGTGCAATACACAAACGTTGTTGCTGTCCGCCCGACAATGCCAACGCAGATTTTTTCAATTTGTCTTTTACTTCATCCCAAAGGGCAGCCTGCTTTAACGACCACTCTACTTTGTCGTTGATATATTCTTTGTTGGAAACGCCATTTACACGTAAACCGTAAGCAACGTTTTCAAAAATTGTTTTCGGAAATGGGTTTGGCTTTTGAAACACCATACCGATTGCTTTACGTAGTTCGTTGATGTTAACCGATGGCGAATTAATATCTACCCCATCAATTAAAATATTTCCTTTTACTTGGCACGTATCAATAAGGTCATTCATGCGATTCATGCAACGTAAAAACGTTGACTTGCCACATCCCGAAGGGCCTATTAAAGCTGTAACCGTATTCTTTTTAACGCTAAGAGACACCCCCTTTAACGTGTGTTCTTGTCCGTAATATACGTGAACGTCTTGTGCTTCAATTTTCATTTTTTGGTATTTTTGACTTGAAGAAATCTTATGCTTCGATAATTAATTTCTTCAAATTTGTATACAACTTATTATACGACCATTTATTAGAAAAAATGGTCAACTACCACTTAATTTTTTTCTGCCAACGATACCTTAAATACACGGCAGCTCCGTTCATTATAAATGTTATACCTAATAATATAATTATAGCTGCTGCTGCATTCACTTGAAAATCGTGTTGAGGTTTACCAATCCAATAAAATATTTGAATTGGCAAGACAGTAAAAGATTCGTTTGGCCAAGTAGGCACCGAAGTAATATAGGTTGCTGCACCAATTACAATAAGCGGCGCAGTCTCTCCTATTGCTCTTGAAATCGCTAAAATAGCACCCGTAACAATACCTGGAATGGATGCGGGTAAAATTTGATACCAAATTGTTTGCCATTGAGTAGCGCCCAATGCTAATGATGCTTCTCTTAAGTTATACGGAACTGTTTTAAGAGCTTCGCGTGTGGAAACAATAATGATAGGCAATATTAATAATGACAATGTCAATGCGCCCGTAATGGCAGTACTCCCTAGCATTAACGTTCTTGAAAAAATTTCCAAGCCTAGTAAACCATATATGATGGATGGAATACCTGCTAAGTTTGAAATGTTTACTTCTAATATATTTGCGAGGCGCCCCTTCTTGTTATATTCTTCCAAGTATATTCCAGCACCAATACCAATTGGGAATGCGATCAGTGTAGTTAATGCCATGATCCAAAGAGTGCCGCCTAATGCTGCATAAATACCTGCATTTTTAGCCTTACGCGAAGAAGAATCTGTAAAAAATTTCCAATCGATCCGAGATGAACCATCAGAAAAAAGATCGTATAGAAGCACGCATAAGATTGCAATGGCAATACCCGTTGCTAGTAATGCTATATACTTATATGATTTATCTTGAAATTCGTACCACTTATTTTTGCGCACTTGTTTTTGGCGCATTCTTTTACCTAACTTCTTCGCCATAACAATTACTTATAAACCTGTTGGTAACGCTTCTTCAACCAGAAACTAATGTTGTTCAATAAAAGTGTTATTACAAACAAACTCATACCAACAGCATAAATTGTTTTATACTCAATTGAATCGTTTGCAACGTCTCCATTTACTGTTTGTACAATGTATGTAGTGGCAGTTTGAACTTGGTTAATTGGATTAAAGGTTAATGTAGGTTTATTGCCCGCAGCAATTGCTACAATCATTGTTTCTCCTACTGCTCTTGATAATGCTAAAATTATTGAGACTGCTATTCCAGAAAGGGCTGCAGGAATGATTACTTTAAATGCTGTTTGAAATTTCGTTGCGCCCATAGCGTAAGACGCTTCACGTAAGGATTTCGGGACTGCATACAATGCATCTTCACTTAAAGAAGACACGAGTGGCAAAATCATGATACCCATAATAATGCCTGGAGCTAAGGCATTGAAATTATTTAGTTCTAAACTTGGCAACAACCCTTGAATCATCGGTGTAACAAAAGCTAAGGCAAAATACCCATACACAATTGTTGGTATAGAGGCTAAAATTTCGAGAATTGGCTTTACAATATTTCGAACACGACTATTTGCATATTCACTCAAATAAACTGCAATCGTAATGCCTAAAGGCACAGCAACTGCCATTGCAATAAATGTTGTTAAAAAGGTGCCCGCCAATAAAGGCATGATACCAAAATGTTGTTGCTCCTTTGCAAAGGACGGAGACCATTCGGTATCTGTTAAAAAATCCCATATAGGGACCACTTGAAAGAAACGCGCTGTTTCAAATATCAATACAGCAATGATGCCTGCAGTTGTTAACACCGTTAACAACGTACAGGCAAATAGAAATGATTCAATGATTTTTTCTGAACGCTTCATTCAAAGAAATAAGAAATATTATTTAGAAGTTTTTAGAACTTCTTCAAGCTTAACGCCAACAGTGCTTTTCAATGTTAAGAAAAGTGAACCCGCTGTGCCAGCATTAAAACGTGCTTTTACTAACGTATATGCTTCTGTAGATAAAGGAACATAACCTGTTTCAGCTACCAATGTTGGTGCATTATCAATATAGTAATTTACAAAACTTGCAACTTCAGGTTTTGCTGCAGAAGCTTTGTTGATATAAATTAATAATGGACGAGATAATGGCTGGTATGTACCGTTTACAATTGTTTCAGCAGTAGGCGAAATAGCACCTTTGCCATTTGCTTCATCTTTATCATCAATTGCTACTAATTTCAATTTGTCTTGGTTTTCGAAGAAATATGCATAACCAAAATATCCCAATGAATATTTGTCACCAGCAACTCCGCTCACTAAACCGTTATCATCTTCGCTTGCTGTATAATCTGTTCTGCAAGAACGTGCTTCGCCTACAATTGCTTCTGTGAAGTAATCAAAAGTTCCTGATTCGGTACCTGCTCCATATAAATTAATTTTTTCATGAGGAAAACCTGCACGTACTTGATCCCAATGTGTAATGGTTCCTTTAGCAGCTGGCTCCCAAATTTTCTTTAATTCTGCTACTGTAAGGAAATTCACCCACGTATTTTCTTTACTAACAACAATCGCTAAACCATCATAGGCAACGGGTATTTCAATGTATTCAATTTTGTTTGTCGCACAATCTTTATCTTCAGTTGCTTTAATTGGTCTAGAAGCACCCGTTACATCTAATTCATTACGAATGAATTTTTTAAATCCAGCACCTGTTCCTGAAGAATTTGCAGTTACTTTAATGGCAGGGTTTTGTTTTTCAAATTCTTCAGCAACTGCCTCTGAAATTGGGAAAACAGTGGAAGAGCCATCTACTGTAATTGCCGTTTGTGATGTAGCAGTTGAATCGCCACCTGTTGTTTCTTGTTTTTTACTTCCACATGCAACTAATAACGCAGATGCGAATACAATAAAGATAATTTTTTTCATTTTGTTTGATTGTTAATTATTATGCATTTACTATTCTTAAAATGCACAACGGTGCGCAAGTTAAGTACTATTTTTTACTTTTTGTATTATTAAATTGTAAATTCACCTTAAAAGTTAAGTTGTAATTGTACTCTCATAAAGTTGCCCTTTTGGTGATTTATGGGTGTTTTTGAATCTTCGAATACTCTATCAGATATTGTATAAGCAACCGTCAATTCTATATACTTAATAATTTGAAATTCAAGACCCATTTCAAGTTCCTTTACAATATAGCGGCGTGCATCTAGCTCAGGTTTTTTACCTCCCATAAAATACTGCCCACGTGCATAAGGTGTCAACGTCATTTTTTTGATTTTTCGCATATACATAAGCTCCAGATATCCGCCTTCGTTAATACCTTGAACAATTTCATTTTTGATTGCTGCATTAGGCCCATTGTATTGATAGATTGGGCCATTTCCGTACATGTATTCTGCCATAAACCCAAATGGTTGAGGATAAAGTACAACTGACGCTGCAACACGGTTGTCTATAAAATTATTTCCTTTTGAATTGTTCACAACAGATGTTGTTGGCGCTTTTGCTTCAGAAATATTGAATTGCCCTACATAGCCTTGAATACCTATTTCCAATATCTGCTTCTTGCCAATTAAAAAAGGGTACGTAGTCCTTAATACGGTATGCAAGTTATCATTAAGTTCAGCTCTATTGGCTGTTTGCCCGTTGTAGACTCCCCATCCAAATACACCGTAATCACCTGAACCTTTTAATCCTGAATCTACCAAATATTTAAAACGCTCCTGAATTTTAACAGGTGTGTAATAAAAAAACAAACCTAAATCACGTTCATTATAAATGGAGCTATTCAATGCTTCACTTCTATCAACTGCGAGTCTATTTTGAGAGGATTGAAGATTTTCAAAACCAAAAGGAACTTTACTCATCCCGATTCTAGTCCTAAATACTTTATTTTTTGTTAAATATATATCTCCATAAAAATCTCGGGCTTGTAGATAATTCAACCCTAAGGTTGATCCTGAAGTTGCATTTGTCGCAACGTCATATTGTATATATATAAATAAACGTTCATGAACCTGGCCGCTTAAAACTAAGCGGGCACGACGTACAAACAGACCACCACCACTACCAATGCTTTTATCACATTGATCACACTTTAATTCAGGATTTGTTTCTAAAATACGATTGTAACGAAATTGAGCATAGCCTCTCAGGCTAAAAACATCGTACCAATTTTTCTTTTTTTCTTCGGTTGGTTTTACTTCAGTAGTTGTGGAAGCAATAGGTGCTGGTGTCTTAGATGTTGAATCCTTGATCACTGGTGCTTGCGCATAGGCGCATAACACTCCTACAGTAGACAGTGCTACTGTTACAATAAGTTTTTTCATTTTGTTTATTAAAGCTATTCGACACAAAAGAACGAACTTAATATTTCCTCAAGATTACCTATATGTTACGAAATTGTTAAGTCGCGTTGTAGTCTGAATTTAATCTATAAACAATTCATATACAGTTAATAATGGCTTAATTATGCATTAACATATAAGCAGTAGTTTTATTGAAACTTAAAAACGCATGCTTACCAGACCAACTATAGGAAATTTTATTGATCTAGAATTAATTGCAGACCAATATCAACTTATAAATATTAAAATATACTCCATTGCAGGAGAACGCAAGATTATGCTTTGGGAGGAACTTAACAAAGGTAAAAACAAACTTACCATTGATGTTACGGCTTTAATGAGGGGGACTTACCGAGTAACGATTGCTTATTTAAATGACAAACTTGCAGAAGAACGCTTTACGTTATATTAAAATTTCATTTCTTCGTGCATAGACTGATTCAAAAATAAATAATTTGAACGTGCAGTTTCAATGCTATGAATTTCTGAAATGTTAAAATGTGCGTAAATGGGTTTTCTGTCTTCTCTCAGATAAGCATATTCTTCATACATCGTCATACCTTTCAATATTCCGGTTGTACTATTAAAATCAAACAGGCGAAAAGAGTTCAATCGAATATTGCCATTTAACAAGACGATGTTAATGGCAATGTGATGCACCTTTTTTTCTTGTTTTTTTAAAATCGATATTAATTCACGTTTGATTAATGACTGTTGCATCTTATTCAATATTTTTAATTGCCTTGTGAAATGTAGATACTTGATCAAAAGCAACGATTCTTGGTTTGTGAATGGTCACATCTTTATTAAAGCGTGTCATAGATTCGTATACAAAAAGTGGGTCATCGTCGTCGTCAACAGCATCTTGATCTACATCAAATTTTTCATTGTAATAAATCAACTTCCACTCGCCATGTATTGTTTCTACTAAGGCAGTAAGCGATTCTACCCAATCACCCGAATTCAAATATTCAATGCCGTCATAATCTTTAATTGCAGGCTGGTGTATATGCCCACAAATAACGCCATCACATTTTCGAGATCGTGCGAGTGTTGCCAATTCTGATTCGTAATCTGAAATGTAAGAAACAGCTGTTTTAACTTTTTGTTTTATTGCTTGAGACAATGAATAATACGGCAAGCCCTTCTTTACTCGATATGAATTATAATATTTATTCAACCACAATAAAAAAGTGTAGCCTACATCGCCCAACTTGGCGATCCATTTCAACTTTGTTGTAATAGAATCAAACACATCGCCATGCACTACATAATAAGATTTTCCTGTGGCGCCCATATGGATGTGTTCTCGACAGAGGTGTATGTTACCAAAAGAGAACGGTATAATGCTATCCAAAAAATCATCGTGATTGCCACGCAAATAATACACTTTCGTTTTATTTTGCTCTGCCATTTTAACGACACGCCTAAAAAATTTTGTATGCGATTTCTTCCACTTCCCATATTTCTGTAATTGCCAACCATCAATAATGTCCCCATTCAATAAAAGCGTGTCGCACGTATGTTGCTTTAAAAAATTTGAGACCTCCTTCGCTTTTGACCCAGCCGTACCCAAGTGCAAATCGGAAAGAACGATTGTTCTATAATGTGTCTTCATGTTAGATTTAGGTCAATCAAGACACTAGGCCTTTGTGTGAAAAATATTTCTCACAAATTAACCGTATTCATGTGTGCTTATAATTATCTAAATATTATCTTATTGTTAAAAACGAATTATATGGAAGGTGCGATAACTTAATGCTGCGTTAATATTTTGGTAATACGTAATGGGTAGATTTATGTTAGAATCAAACATGTACACCTATGTTGAAATTGATGAAACGATTATCAAAAAAAATGTATCAATTGATGGAAGATTATTTGATACAAAAATGGGCTGCCTTTTACGCTCCTTTTACGGTACGTCATTATTAACACAAGCTTATACAATTCGAAATTTAAATGAAAATTTTATACGCAGTGCAGGGTACTGGAAATGGTCACCTAAGCAGAGCCATGGACATTGTGCCCATATTAAAAAAGAAAGCCGAAGTTGATGTATTGGTTAGCGGCATACAAGGAGATTTAGTATTGCCCTTTGAGATAAAATATACGTTCAAAGGTCTTAGTTTTATCTTTGGGAAAAAGGGTGGCGTTGATATGTATGAAACTATTTTGAAATTAAAATCAAAACGGTTTTATAATGAAGTAAAACAACTCCCCATTCATGAATACGATTTAATTATATCTGATTTTGAGCCCATAAGCGCTTGGG
>JAYTLG010000222.1:0-2320 GCA_043729555.1 Cytophaga sp. | reverse complement strand
GGATTAAGCAGTAACTGCTTGAATTTTTAATTGTTCAGATGAATAGTTGCAAACACCTGATTTCTTAGAATGAATTGCTATTGATAACATCGCTTTGGCAACATCGGTTGATTGGATACCAACACTATTTTTAAATACCACATTGATTGCGTTTGCAATCTTTATGCCGAAAGATTCTCCCACTCGTGTTTCTATTCTATTGCCCAACAATAACGAAGGTTTGAGAATTGAAATCTGCGGTATACCTGTAAGCAATATCAATTCATCTTCCAATTGACCCTTAACTTTATTGTAAAAGATCAACGATTTAGAATTAGCCCCCATGGCAGTGACTACCAAGAAATGTTTTGCATTTAATTTGACGGAACGTTGAGCTATTGCTAATGGAAACTCGTAATCGACTTTTTTAAATTGCTCTTTACTTCCAGCTATTTTTATGGTAGTACCTAAACAACAAAATATATCGCTACAGTTTGGAAGCATCAACTCATCCAGATTAGAGAAATTTGTATAAATGGTTACCAACTTTGAGTGCGTTATTGTTGTCTGCTTGCGTTGAAGAGAAATCACTTTTGAGTAGTGTTCACTTTTCAATAACAAATCTAACACGGCGCTACCAACCAAACCTGTAGCACCCACAATTAAAGCAACGTTCGACATACTAAATTAATACAAGATTATTTTTCGCACTTCCAATCGATCTGGATAATACACCTTAAAAATATACATTTTTTCCCTATTTATGTTATTTAATGCTTCAGGGAGCTTGGAAGTTGTTAAAATAAAACGTCCATCAAGTTCAAATACATCTACTTGTACATAACCCAAAGGCACAATATGTCTATTCGTATCAATACTATCTGAGCCTGCAACCTCATCATCAAATCCCAAAAGTGTATAATTACACGTTATATGCGGCAAATCTACGCGTGTGGTGTTGCTTCTATCCCATCGACTGATTTCTGCGCTTTGGCTTAGAAACAGGTTTTTATCGATTGCAACACCCGTGCAATTAAGTCTACTATTTACTACTTTGCTTTGAGCCAATGCGGTTGTTCCTGTCGTTAGCCCTAGCGGTATGGAGGATGTGTTGTTATCACTTGCGCTGCTTTGCCAAGCACCATCATAAACATTTAGTGCATAAATAAAGCTGGGCGTTAAAAATGTTCCTTGAAAAAACAAGAGTTGATCACCATCAACACTCAACCCAAAAAAACCACTTACGCCTTGTTTTACAAAACCTAGGTCATCGGGATAGGTTACAACCGTACCTACCGCTTTGCCACCTACTGGTACGGTATAGGTCAATAATCCTTCGCCGGGCCTAAATGCAGCGGTTGTTGCATCATAGCCGCAATCCGTAATATACATTACGGTACCCGCTTGAACATCTTTTAAAAAGATGAATGAAAATTGATCGGGATCTTTAAAATTATAACCAATAATTGCAACATCACCGGGTTGCAATACGGTTTGAGCATAAGCATAGTGCTGAATAAAAATCATTGCTACAAAGAAGCAAAGTCGTATTAAATAATTCATAACATGTAAAGGCAGGGAGCCTACTTAAGGTTGAATAAAAATTAGCTGTGTTGTTATTTGTTACAAACATATGCTTTTGTACTGAAAGAGCTGGTTAACAATTGTTATAAAAAATAACGCATCGTGCGCTTAACAATATTGCACGTAACAAATGGGGACTCATTACGGACACTGCAAAAAAAGAGCAGATACTGAATTTAATAATTAACAATTGTTATAAAATTAATTACAAAAAAATAAATGTATCTCTACAACTGCTGTTTTAAATTATAAATCATCAAAGGTGAAATCTTTTTTACCACCTGTGCCCACCTTAATTATAGGCGTATCAATGTTTCCAGTAATATGTACTGGAAGGCGAATTTTATATAAGGGTGCAACCGAAACATGTACCCAATAATCAACATCGCTATCAAAGCTGCAACTACCTTCAATTTCGGTTAAATATTTGCCCATCATAAATTCAATTGTATTTATATATACCCTGCCTTTAGTGATTTTTGTGTCAAATACTAAATTTGTGACAGCAGGATTATCCATATCATGTTTTTTCGAATATCGACTAAGATGTTTCAGCACCTTGACACCGTTCAACTCTACATTTTTAATTGTAATTTCCCCCGAACCCTCTAAAGTTGACAATACAGGGTGGTGATTCTTATCCAAACTTCCACGCATGGTGTATAATGTTGAAAATTCACCATTTGTATTTTTTGCGGATGGTGCAGCGGCTTGTACGGTATAAAATAAACCATACGCCTTTTTGATTTCTAATTCT
>JAYTLG010000221.1:0-4052 GCA_043729555.1 Cytophaga sp. | reverse complement strand
CAATGCTTCAATCCAACCAGAAATTACTCCATTCACTGGGAATGTTGCAGGCTCACCACGATCTACAGAACTATCGAATACAGTACCATCAATCAATGTACCGTGGTAGTGTGTTGTTACTTTATCTGTAGCAAGAGGTTTAGCGCCATTGCCTTCAACCAATACAGAGTACTGTAAGCCACTAGGTAACGTTACTACACCAGCTTTGGCAGCGTTTGCTTTAAGGAATTCCGCACCTGCTTCAATATTTTTAGCTGTTTTGCGTTCTTGCATGCCTTGGAAGTATGCATTTAATAATTCACCACCAGTAGCTTCGTCTATTTGTAATGTTTGATTTGTTAAAACATCTGTAAGTGCAGTAGATAAGGCTGCTACATTTAAATCTTCGACCCCTTGATTTTTAAGGCTGGTTGCAATGTTTACACCAAGGCTATAGCTAACTTGATCTTTTTCTGTTGTAAATGTTCCCATGAGTATTGTTTAATAATTAAGCAGGCAAGTTCCGATTAAAATTGTCAAATCCCAAAAACAAATAACAAAAAAAACCGCTGTAGAATACAAAAGATTTAATAGTTGTTAAATTTCTTTTATAAAACTAAAACGGCTTAAAATAGAACAATGTATGTCGCTACTTTAAGCCGTTTGGTTCGTCGTGACGAATTATTTTTGGTGATTTGGGATTTCCTTCGATTTAAATTATAGTATAAGGTTTGAGTTTAATAACGCGTATTTTATTTAAAAAACGCATCATAAAGTAACCTGAATCAAATTCGAACCATTTTAAAGAATTATTGGGGTTTTGTGGATTTGCGTGGTGATTGTTGTGAAACGATTCGCCCCAGAAAATAAAGTCAATTGGTAAAATGTTTTTAGATGTATTGTTCATTTTGCAGTTTACATAGCCAAATTTATGTGCCCACCAATTTACTGCCACACCTTGAATAGAACCCATAAGTATAGTAATAGGAAGTAACAAGAACATCCACCAAGATGTTGCAAATTCTACATAAAACAATACATATAGAAATATCCAAATAAAGCGTGTGTAAAACGTATGTGCATATTTTTCAAATATGGGCCAATCGGGTAAGTTTTTTGTATAACGTTCGTCTACAAATGTTTTACCTGTATATACATCAATGTAATTGTTACGTGTTTGCCACATCATCATTAAGGCATTTGATGAGTTTTGAGGAGAGTGTGGATCTGCAGGTGTGTCTGTATGTGCATGGTGCAAACGATGGAGTTTGCCATATGCGTTTGCACTAATGTAAGAGGATCCTTGAGCGATAAAACAACCAATATAGAATATTCTTTCCCATGTTTTTGACATTGTGAAAATGCCATGGGCAGAATAACGATGGTGGAAAACGGATTGGAAAAATAAAGATACGTACCAATGAATTATGATGAAAGCGAATATAATCATGCGCTACTTTAAATATTTAGTAATAAGAATAGAGACGAAATGCCAATTCCCGATCTTGAAGATAGCTCTAATATATGGATTTAACTATTTGTTTTGGTATTGAAAAGGTAAAGGGCATGTTGTCAATGCATTTAATTTTCTTCTATTAATTCAATTAATGCGATTTGTGCTAAAATCCATAAATACGTTATATTTGAAGCTTGTAAATGGGCTACCTGTCAAATGAAAAAAAAACACTTAAATACACTAACCAACGATTATTCAAACACCCGTTTAGAAGAAGAGGAGTATGAGCAGTATTTGTTTTCATCTTGTGATTTCACCAATGCAAATTTAATTGGCGTTGTGTTTGAAGATTGTGTTTTTGAGCAGTGCAATTTAAGTAATGCACGTATCGATGGTACGGCTTTTAAAAACTGTCAGTTTATTGAATGTAAAATGTTGGGCATGTCTTTTTCCCAATCAAAAGACTTCGGTTTTGATATTTATTGCCTGAATTGCAATATGTCTTTTGTTTCTTTTGATAAGAAAAAACTCAATAAAAGTACTTTCAAGCACTGCAATATGGAAGGAGTGAATTTTACCCAATCCAATATTTCGGGCAGTAAGTTTGATGGTTGTAATTTTTTAGATGCGCAGTTTTCGAATACCAACCTAAGTGGGGTTGACTTCAGAACTAATGTTCATTTTATCATTCATCCGGAAGCAAATACCATTACCAAAGCACGGTTTGCCAGTCAAGACTTATTCAGATTATTGGCTGCCTATAAAATTCAAATAGACTAAGATGCGGTTGAAATACGGGCAATTATTGAAAGAACCCAAACGCTAATAATTATATAAAATAGAAATTGTTTTTGCCAGAAGGCGTACAACAAACAAACAGCAATGGCTAAAATACGTGGATAGTAAATTGAATTATCAAAATGGTAATGTGGTACAAAATGCAATGCTACAAATAGTGCAATTAAAATAAACACAGGTTTGATTTTTGATTTGAAAAATTCTTCAATAATTATTGTGTCTTCTTTGTGTGTAATTAAGTTTACCATTAATAAAAAGACCAAAGGGGGTAATAAATACAATAAATAAAATACGTTGACTTTGCCAACATGTCTGAAATGTTGAAAAATATATAAACGTTATAGATGCCAATTTCTGTTATGAGCAGTATTGTTAAGGCATATGGAATATATAATTTTGAAGGGTTGAATATTTTTTTCCATTCGCCAAATAAGTCACTTAAAGCTATACCGTAGATTAATAATGGTATAAATAATAAGTATTCAACTGCACCCATAGTAATCTAATTTATTTAATAACTTGGGTAAATATACCATCATTAAGAACGAATTACCAATTCTTTTGTGGTTGTTACATAAAATGGGTGTAGTGTTTGGAATTTTTTTAACCGTTTATTTTTGAATACATTTGTTCAAATCCTTTTCGCGTATACGATTTAATCTATATGGTATTCAATAAAATATTGGTCATTCAAACAGCATTTATTGGCGATGTCATACTTGCAACTGCTTTGCTTGAAACCATTCATCATTCGGCACCTAAGGCTTCGATTGACATATTGGTTCGAAAAGGAAATGAATCGTTATTTTCAGACCATCCATTCCTTCATTCTGTTTTGGTATGGAATAAGAAGGAATCAAAATACAAAAATCTATATGCACTGCTATCTACCATTCGTAGCAATAAATATGGTCTGGTTATCAATCTTCAACGTTTTGGTGCAACGGGTTTGTTAACGGCATTGTCGGGTGCAAGCGTAACGGTAGGCTACAACAAAAATCCATTTTCGTTTGCATTCACGCGTAAAATTGATCACATGTTAGATGCTGGTTTACACGAGGTAGACCGCAACAATAAATTGGTCGATTGGTTTGCAAGTGATCTTCGCCGACAACCTAAATTATATCCGAGTCAACAGCACTATCAAAATGTAGGACCGTACATCGGAGGAAAATATATCTGTGTTGCGCCCAATTCTGTTTGGTTTACCAAACAATACCCCGAACATAAATGGGTGGATTTTTTGACTCAGGTTCCTGTAGATTATACTGTTTATTTATTGGGTGCGCCTGGTGATGCGGAGAGTTGTGGCCGAATAAAATTGCAGGTTGTCACAAATCTTCGAATTGAAATTCTTGCAGGTAAATTATCCTTTTTAGAGTCTGCGGCCTTGATGGAAAAAGCGGAGATGAATTATGTAAACGATTCGGCACCGATGCACATTGCGTCTTCGATGAATGCACCCGTCGCAGCCATTTTCTGCTCTACGGTACCGAGCTTTGGTTTCGGTCCGCTATCCGACAAATCATTCAACATCGAAACAGCCGAAAAACTTAGTTGCAGACCATGTGGTTTGCATGGCTATAAAGCTTGTCCGAAGGGGCATTTTAACTGTGCGGAGGCGATCGGGAAGGAGCAGCTGTTGAATGTGCTTAAAGCGTAAGACCTAAAGTTTAATGCTCAAAGCTGAAGGTTAATCGCTCCGCGGCGGCGGAGTGTGCAAAGATTTTTCGCAAAGAGCGCAAAGGAAAAATGGAGCACTATTTAGGGCCTACTGAAAAAGGTTTAACTTTTTAATATTTAGCAAATTGCTTAACTT
>JAYTLG010000220.1:0-3585 GCA_043729555.1 Cytophaga sp. | reverse complement strand
AGCTTAAGGCCTAAAGCAAGGGGGTAATCTCGTTAAGCTTTCTGCTTTAAGCATTTTGCTTCTAAAACGTTACCCTTTTTAAACTTTTTTTCTTACCTTTCCTTTACTACAATCAAGCAACATGAGCACTATACGAATCGGCGGAGCAGCTGTAAATCAAACCCCTATTGACTGGGAAAATAATGTTAGAAACATCATTGATGCTATTCAAGAAGCAAAAACAGCTCAAGTTGAAATTCTGTGCCTGCCCGAATTATGTATCACGGGTTATGGTTGCGAAGATTTATTTTTAACCGATTGGGTATCTGAAACAGCTCTTGATTATTGTTTTCAAATAGCAACGCATTGCACCGACATTTCCGTATCTGTTGGACTACCCATCCGCATCAATGGCATTACATACAACTGTGCTTGTTTGATTGACAACGGAATTATAAAAGGGTTTTCAGCAAAACAATTTTTAGCAAACGAAGGTGTGCATTACGAAACACGTTGGTTTACACCCTGGGCACGAAACCACATCTCAAGATTTATGCACAAAAATAATTCATATCAAATTGGTGATATACTTTACGATATTAAAGGCACGCGCATCGGTTTCGAAATTTGCGAAGATGCTTGGCGCTCAAACCGTGTAGGCTTGCGCCATTTTGAAAAAGGTGCAACATTGATATTAAACCCCAGTGCCAGTCATTTTGCTTTTGGAAAATCTGCTATTCGATACGATATTGTTATCGGTGGATCCAAACAATTTGATTGCACTTATGTGTATGCAAACTTATTGGGCAATGAAGCTGGTCGCATGATTTATGATGGTGAAGTATTAATTGCGCAGAAAGGAAAACTCATACAACGCAACGATCGACTATCATTCAAAAATGTCAATCTAGTATATGCAGACATCGACATTATCTCCAATCAAACTCCTGCTGTTGATTTAACGCACGACAATTTAGAAAAAGAATTTGAATTTTGGGAAGCTACTTCGCTGGGCCTGTTTGATTACATGCGCAAAAGTTACAGCAAAGGATTTGTACTATCGTTAAGTGGTGGCGCGGATTCGGCAGCCTGTGCCATCATGGTGGCTGAAATGATTCGAAAAGGATTAACCGAATTGGGATTAAACCTATTCTTACATAAATCAGGATTGGAATATAAATTTGATATTCCAATCCTGGAAACATTTTCGTTTGAAGATCAAGCAAAAAAAATAACCTCCGTCTTTTTAACTACTGCCTACCAATCAACAAGCAATTCTGGCGAAGAAACATTATCATCTGCAAAATTACTAGCCGATTCTATTGGTGCAACATTTTACAATTGGAGTGTTAACGAAGAAATAGAAAATTATAAAAAAACAATCGAAGGGGTTATCCAGCGTCCATTAACGTGGGAAGAGGATGACATTGCCTTACAAAATATTCAAGCACGCGGCAGAGCACCAATCATTTGGTTGCTAACCAATGTAAAACAAGCCTTATTAATCACAACCTCAAACCGAAGCGAAGGCGATGTTGGCTATGCAACCATGGATGGCGACACCGCTGGTGGTATTGCTCCTATTGCTGGCGTTGATAAAGATTTTATTCGAAGTTGGTTACGTTGGGCTGAAACAAATAGAAATCATTACGGATTAAAAATTGTAAATAGCCTACAACCCACTGCCGAACTACGCCCTTCAGAATATACACAAACCGACGAACGTGATTTGATGCCCTATGATGTATTGGCGCGTATCGAACGTAAAGCAATTAAAGAACGACTATCCCCAATTGATGTCTATCGGTCGCTCATAAAAGATACTTTACACACCCACAATGAATATAAATATTGGGTACAAAAGTTTTTTAGAATGTGGTCGATTAATCAATGGAAGCGCGAGCGCTTGGCACCTTCATTTCACATGGATGATTTCAATATCGATCCAAGATCTTGGTATCGATTCCCCATATTAAGCGGCGGATTTAAAAAAGAATTGGAGCAATTAGAAAAAATAGATTGAGCTTATTCTCATACAAATAAACTCAATCTACCATGTTACATTTTGTACATTCATAACTCTTCGACGCTCGTTTTGGGTTTAGGTTTAGGACTTAAAACAACATCTCCAGGCATTGCTTCAAACATTCTATTCAATGTTTCAACATTACCGTGCTTTCTAAAAACACCGTAATCACTATTGATTAATGATTTCATAATTCTAAGGTGTACATGATGATGATGTAAATAAACAATTTAAAATGGATGTTTATTATTGATAATTCAATTTTAAGCTACAGATATAAAGACACTTATACATCATTCTTTCTTTAATACAAAAAACTTGATAATTATAAATCAGAGCTAATAGATTCTTTCAATAGTTCTCTTTCAAACAAAGCATTTTATACTATTTGAATAAAGAATTGTATAGTCGATTTCAAAATAATTGAACTAAATTTGTACAAAATAGAATTTAAGAATTAACGTGTCAATTATAGGTTCAAATAGTACATCAGCCAAGCTACTTTTAGAAAAAGGAAAAGTAGTTGCCATCCCTACCGAAACAGTATATGGACTTGCAGGGAATGCGTTTGATGTGCATGCTGTTGCACAAATTTTTACAGTCAAAAAAAGACCGAGTTTCGACCCACTAATTGTACATACACATTCTATTGAACAGATAGCAACATTTGTTACAGAAATTCCTAAACAAGCATTGCTATTAGCAAAAGCATTTTGGCCCGGACCATTAACCTTATTATTGACTAAAAAGAATAACATTCCAGACCTTGTTACCAGTGGCTTAGAACGCGTTGCCGTACGCATTCCAAATCATCCACTTACATTGGAGTTGTTAAAATCGCTGAACTTCCCACTTGCTGCTCCAAGTGCCAATCCCTTTGGATACATCTCTCCTACTACGGCGCAACATGTGGCCGACCAATTAGGAACTGAAATAGAATATATTTTGGATGGCGGTAGTTGTACCATTGGTCTAGAGTCGACCATTGTCGGTTGGGAAGATGGTAAACCAACCGTGATGCGCGTTGGTGGACTATCCATCGAAGCCATCGAACAAGTTATTGGACCCGTGCACGTACATGCAGTGAGCTCATCAAACCCGGCAGCTCCGGGCATGTTAAAAAGTCATTACGCACCCAGCATCCCCATGCGTGTAGGCAACATACAAAAAATGATTTCAGAATATTCAAACAAAAAAATAGCGGTACTTTCTTTTCAGAAAGCATATCCTACTGTCTATAAAAACTACATTTTATCTTCAACAGGAGATACGTCCGAAGCGGCACAAAACCTATTTTCAGCGATGCGAAGCCTAGACACCAGCGACGCAGATATTATTTTAACAGAATTTGTACCGAGCTCAGGTTTGGGAATTGCAATCAACGACCGCCTTAAAAGAGCCTGCGCGGCTGAATAATATTTTTCTATTGAATAATTAATCCAATTAAAATACCCATCATTGAAACCGTACAAAAGAGTGCTCCTATTGCATATAACAAATAAATAAGCTTCGCAACTCCTGTACAATTCGAATGTAAGCCTCTTTTACCCGTAATGGCGGCTAAAAACATTGCGACTAAC
>JAYTLG010000219.1:0-4441 GCA_043729555.1 Cytophaga sp. | reverse complement strand
TTTCTGGCCAACAGCCAACTGCCCTATACTCTGAAATGAACTAATTAAAACTATCAATAATTACATTCATTTTAAAGTTAATACATTTTTATTTGTCAGCTGAAAATAAAGAAAAAAGGTAGACATGAGTTTTACTTAACATCATACAGCACTGAGCTGTTGGCCAGAAAAGGCACAACAGCGAGTTGAGCAAAGATTAGGTTAGAACAGAGAACGCCAACATCGAATAAAAAATTAATTCGATTTTTTTGCTCCATAGTAAGTAGAAATATCCATTAAAATAAATAACCCTTCCCAAAAAATACAACTCGCTTCATAACACTTTACAATTCAATATATGTATTCTTCAAGTAAGTTACAAAACCTACCTTTGCGGGATTGAAATACCCCAATTGCTTTTAGTCAGACCTTCAATGTGATCACAAAAAAAGACCAACTAGTTGAATAATTGGTCTTTCATTTATTTTGAAACTTATCTTTTCATTAAATTTTTCATGTTTGGCGGAATACCTTTACCTTGCATTTTATTCATGCTCTTCATCATTTTACGCATGTCTTCAAATTGCTTCAACAAATTATTCACTTGTTGAATAGTGGTACCCGATCCTTTTGCAATACGGTTACGTCTTCCTCCACTTAACAAATCTGGATTCTCTCGTTCTTCTTTCGTCATTGAAAAAATAATTGCTTCGATTGGTTTAAATGCATCGTCGTCAATAGGCATATCTTTCATCATCTTCCCCATGCCAGGTATCATACCAACAAGGTCTTTGATACTACCCATTTTTTTAATTTGCTGAATCTGATTTAAGAAATCTTCAAAGTTGAATTGATTCTTTCTTAATTTCTGATTTAATTTTTTCGTTTCTTCTTCGTCGAATACCTCTTGCGCACGCTCTACAAGCGACACAACATCACCCATCCCAAGAATACGACTTGCCATACGTTCTGGATAGAAGACATCCAATGCGTCCATCTTCTCACCTGTACTGACAAATTTGATTGGCTTCTCAACAATCGAACGAATCGAAATTGCTGCACCACCACGTGTATCACCATCTAATTTGGTTAATACAACACCATCAAAATTAATACGATCATTGAAAGCTTTAGCAGTATTCACCGCATCCTGCCCAGTCATTGCATCCACTACAAAAAGTGTTTCAGAAGGCTGTATCGCTTTCTTCACTTCTGCAATTTCATTCATCATAGCCTCGTCGATCGCTAAACGACCAGCAGTATCTATGATAACGACTTTCTTGTTATTTTTCTTCGCGTATTCAATTGCATTTTTAGCAATCTCAACGGGCTTTTTATTTTCAGGTTCTGTGTAGACTTCAACGCCTACTTGTTCACCCAATACTTTTAATTGCTCAATGGCAGCCGGACGATACACATCGCAGGCAGCCAACAACACATTTTTATTTTGCTTTTTAATATAGGCTGCAAGCTTACCTGAAAAAGTAGTTTTACCCGAACCTTGTAAACCTGCAATCAAAATTACTGCCGGATCTCCTTTTAAATTGATGTCCTGCTTTTCCCCACCCATAAGCTTTGTAAGCTCTTCATGGGTAATTTTAACTAATAATTGACCCGGAGAAACAGAAATAAGTACTTCTCTTCCTAAGGCAATATCTTTAATATCGTCGGTTACAGACTTTGCTACTTTGTAGTTAACATCGGCATCGATTAAGGCTTTTCGAATTTCCTTAGCCGTTGTAGCAACGTTAATTTCGGTGATTCTACCCTGACCTTTTAGGGTTTTAAATGCTTTATCGAGCTTCTGACTTAAATTATCAAACATAATATGCTATATATAAACAAGAGTGTAAAGATACAAAAAAGCAGTTTGTATGCCTAATTCAGAACCATTTGTTATAAATGATTCGTTTATCTAACTTGGTTTATACGGCCTCTTTCTAGTCCATCAGACAACATGGACAGATTATATATCCTTTTGATAATTAGCACACTTATAATTTCTTGCAATACATTTAACGCATCTAAAAATAAAGAAGAATTACTTTTAGGGGATTGGTATGGCGGCGCAGGAACAAAATATTCAGTAAATAAGGGTACTAAAAGATGGATACAAGACTTAGCAGCTGGAAAAGCATTATTGTTTATGGAAAAGATCAAATCTTCGTTAACCATTCGGCCAACACCAAATCACGTTATGAATTAAAAGGCAATAAAATTTATAGCGATACCGACAAACCTGATATAAAAAGATATTGCGTTATTGAATCCTTAACAAGTGATTCATTAATTGTTGTTGGACCATACAACACAAAAACTAAATTATTTGTCCTAGGTATCCTATATCGACTATCCTACTATCGCAAAAGGACATAACACTCAACCAGAACACATCTAAAATGACATAGTGGGGAATCAATATGAGTACCCAATTACAAATGGTTGTTATCAAGTTAGAATTTTCGTTAATTTGCTTTACTACAAATCGCTTCAAATGAGAATAATTCTATGGTTAGCTCCATTTATTGTGATTCATTTCAAATAAAATTGCCCAATTGTTCTATATGAAAATTACACTTATTGCTGGTGCACGTCCCAACTTTATGAAAATTGCACCCATCATTCATGCAATAGAAAAATTCAGCACTTCTAAAAATATTTCTTACAGACTTATTCATACGGGACAACATTATGATGAAAAAATGAGTCAAGTATTTTTTGAAGATTTAAATATCAAAACACCAGAAGTAAATCTTGAAGTTGGTTCTGGTAGCCATGCGGTGCAAACAGCACAAATCATGGTAAAGTTTGAACAAGAACTAATTGAACACCCGACAGATGTTGTCTTAGTTGTTGGAGATGTAAACTCCACCTTGGCATGTAGTGTTGTTGCGAAAAAAATGAACGCACAATTGGTTCATGTTGAAGCAGGCATTCGATCTTTTGATTTAAAGATGCCCGAAGAAATAAATAGAATGGTAACAGATGCGTTGAGTGATCATTTTTTTACGACCTCCGATTATGCAAATACCAACCTTAAAAATGCAGGCATCACACCCAACAGAATTCATTTTGTTGGAAATGTAATGATTGATACCCTACTAAAAAATAAGAATCGTTTTGTAGCAAACAAACATTGGGATGAGTTGAAATTAAAACCAGAATCGTATTGGTTATTAACACTACACAGACCCTCTAATGTAGACAATGCAGCGAAACTAAAAAGCATACTAGAGATTATTGTAGCGCATGCAGGTGAACTCCCAATCATCTTCCCTGCCCATCCACGCACCTTACAAATACTAAAACAACTTCCCAAATCGATCGTTTCAAAACTAACTTTACTTGAACCGATGCGTTATCTAGAGTTTATGTATTTCGTGCAACATGCAAAAGCAGTCATTACAGACTCCGGCGGAATACAAGAAGAAACAACGGTACTTTCGATTCCGTGTATGACAATTCGAGAAAACACGGAACGTCCAGAAACAGTAACGATTGGTAGCAATGTATTGGTTGAAGACATTACAGAATTGCCTACCCACATGAAAAATGTCCTGAACAACGCGTGGAAAAAAAGTGACATACCTCCGATGTGGGATGGTAAAACTGCGGAACGCATTATTGAAAAACTATTGGAATTATATTCATAATCATGAAAGTTGTTTTTATTTTCGGAGGACTGCCTCATTATTATAATTTCATTTTAAATAAATTAAATGACCAACCAAATCTTGATGTAACGGTCTTTCATCCCGAAGCCAATAATGGAAGTTTGGGTAAAAATGTACATCAGGATAAATCATCGATTCGATTTAAAACGGTTGCCCTGGAAGAGTCAAAAGATTTCTTCGGTAAAAATTATTTTAAAAATCTAGTCCCGAAATTAAAAGTAGAGAAGCCGGATATAATTGTAATTGGCTGGCCACACATTTTAAACTTCTATAGCAATCCGTTGATATATGCCTATGTAAAAGCGAATAACATTAAAGTGATTGAGAAGTCTATCCCATACCAATTGCCGACATTAGAAAACGCAGCCAACTTTTACAAAAACATTGACAAAATACTAAATGAAAATTTAGAACCTATCGCTAAAAAAAGTGCGGTATCAACATTGAAATATTGGTCGTTAACTCAATTTAGGAAATTCCAATTTAGAGCTGTTGATGCACATGTGTGTTATGTGGAAGATGCATATAACATCTATCAAAGTTATGGCGTAAAAAAAGAGAATATTTTTATTATTTATAATTCTCCTGACACACAAATCTTATTAGAAGCGAGTAATCAAATTAAAGATAAAGATCCAATATTGCCGCACAACCCAAACCGAATCATACATGTGGGCAGATTGGTAAAATGGAAAAAAGTACATTTGCTTATTAATGCTTTACCCAGCATCCTAAAAAAAATACCAACAACAGAACTTGTTATTGTTGGCACTGGCCCCGAAACCGAT
>JAYTLG010000218.1:0-6872 GCA_043729555.1 Cytophaga sp. | reverse complement strand
GTTGCACTTTCAGCTAATACAGGAACAGGCTTAACCTATCAATGGTCGAACACCGCAGGTATAATTACAAACGCAACGAATGCAACGTATACAGCAAATGCTGCAAGTACCTATTCCGTAGCGGTGAGCAACGGAACATGTTATGCAACATCAACAGGAAAAGTAATTACAGTAAATGCACTCCCTACTGCAACCATCACATCTACTGCTAACAGTTTCTGTACAGGTAGTTCGGTTGTGCTTTCTGCAAATACAGGAACAGGCTTAACCTATCAATGGTCGAATACGGCTGGCCCAATTGCAAATGCAACAAATGCAAACTATACAGCAAATGCTGCCAGTACCTATACGGTTAAAGTAACAAACGCTAGTTTGTGTTTTGCAACTTCTACCGCCAAAGTGATCACGGCTACAGCAACGATTACATGGTATTTAGACAGTGATGGTGATGGTAAAGGTGATCCAAATTCAACAACATCTGCATGTATTCAACCCAACGGTTATGTTTCAATTGCTGGTGATGCATGCCCGAACGATCCTGCTAAAATTGCCGCAGGAAATTGTGGCTGCGGAAATACGGAAGCATCTTGTTTGGATTGCAATGGCACACCAAACGGATCGGCCTTCATCGACAATTGTTCGATGTGTGTTGGCGGAACAACAGGCAATACAGCTTGTGTCACAACAAAAACAATCAACGGTTCAATCGAAAATATTTCGGTAACACCGCAACCATTCCAAATCAATACAACCATTACACTAACAAACCTTGGCATGATACAATCCATTACAATCATTAACAGTTCAGGTGCGATTGTAAATCAAATCAATGGATTAAATACACGTGAATTTGTTTTGGGTGAAACGTTATCAAGCGGCTTATACTCCTTAATCATTCAATCCGACAAAGGTATCTACAATACAAAAATTGTTAAATACTAAGAAATATTTTAACATCTGTTAATAAGGATGCTTCCAATGGAGGCATCCTTATTTTTTTTAGCTAGAATCAATTTGTTTTTCCTACCTTGAAGAAATCAATTCAGATCCTATTCTACTATGTCGATTCACATCAAACCCATCAATACTTTTGATCAAACAACGTTGGATTCATTATTCGAAATGATATTTCATTTTTATAAAGAATATGAACCCAACCACATCATTAGCAAAGAATCCATAAATGATACCATTATTCATTTAACTCATCATCCAGAAAACGGATCCATCCAAGCTATTTACGACAATGAAAATACGCTTTGTGGCTACACCATTCTCATAAAATATTGGAGCAACGAATACCAAGGATATCTACTGTATATCGATGAATTATATATCATTCCTGCGAAAAGAAGTTTAGGTTACGGAAGAGCAGCAATTTCAGCCGTTGAAAAATCTTCGCATGGCATCAAAGCACTCATGCTAGAAGTATCGCCTAAAAACACACGTGCACAATCGTTGTACGAAACATTGGGTTTTGAAGCCAATAAAAACAACACGCTTGTGAAAGTAATTGAATCTATTTAATCAATAATATATACCTCATGCCGTGGTTGTGTCTTTTCGACCTAGCAATTCATAATTCATCATTCATAATTCATAATTATAATTCACCCCTTCCACAGCTATGGAAAACTACATCACCCCACCTACCCGCATTCTTGCATGGGCAGAAGAAGATCGTCCCCGTGAAAAATTAGTATTAAAAGGTATCGCTGCATTGAGCGATGCCGAATTAATAGCCATACTCCTAGGTTCAGGCACCACCAATTTGAGTGCGGTAGATCTTGCCAAACAAATCATGCAAGACAATAACAACAACTTACATTCCTTGGCGCGACAAAGTGTTAAAGACCTTCAAAAATTTAAAGGAATTGGTGAAGCAAAAGCAATTACCTTGGTAAGTGCGCTTGAATTGGGTCGAAGAAGAAAAATATCTGAGGTTGAAATCAAACCTGTGGTGAAGTCGTCCGGAGATGTATATAACTATATACAAGGCGATTTAGCAGACCTACCGTATGAAGAATTTTGGATTTTATTGCTAAACAGAGCCAATAGAATAGAAAAAAAGATACGAATTAGTACCGGTGGCGTTTCTGGAACAATCGCAGATCCGAAATTGATTTATAAATATGCGTTGGAAAATTTAGCATCTTCTATTATATTAGTACATAACCATCCCTCGGGAAACAACAAACCCAGCGATGCAGATTGTAACTTAACAAAAAAATTATGCGAAGCAGGAAGGTTTTTAGAAATACCTGTTTTAGATCACGTCATAATTTGTAACCAAACATGGTATAGCTTTGCTGATGAAGGAAAAATATAACAGTATTAAACGAAAACAAATATTAAGAATCATATTCATATTTGGTGCTTTATGTATTGTAGGAAGTCTTATTATTTCTAGCATCAATGTCAATTCCGAACTTGATATAAACACCATTTACAGGCAACAAAAAGACGACAATTTTAGAAAATCAATTAAGTCGCCCATCAAGGACAAAGAAACATTTGCAGGATTAAGTTACTACGATTACAATCCCAAGTACAAAGTAAACGCATTCATTACATTTACCAAGGACACGCAAATCATTAGCATGCCACGTACTGATGGTAAACAATCGTTCTTTCATGCCTTTGCAACAGCTTCGTTTAAGATAGATGGCATCATGCAAACGTTGACGTTGTACAAATACCCAGACGACATCCAAAACAAACCACTGCTATTTATCCCCTTCTACGACCAAAGCAACGATAGCACCACCTACAAAGGCGGTCGTTATTTGGATGCGGAATTAAAAAACAATAAATCGATTACCCTTGATTTTAATTACGCTTACAATCCGTTTTGCGTGTACAATTATCAGTACACTTGCCCCATTCCGCCAGCTGCAAATAGAATAAGCGTACCCGTTCCTGCGGGCGAAAAAAACTTTAATTTAGGTCATTAAGCATGATGTTTCCTCCAAGATATAGCAATCCCGATTATTGGAAAGAATCGGGTATCATACAAGAAGCACGTTTTCAAACTTCGTTGTCAGGTGGCAAAGGCGGACAAAATGTAAACAAGGTAAGCACCAAGGTTGAAATATACTGGTCGCCCGAACGCTCTACGGTTATATCCGAAGAAGCACGTGCACGCATCGTTGAAAAAATTGCATCGAAGATTGATAATGATGGCGAGATCCGCGTCACTTGCGACACCAGTAGAAGTCAGCTGCAAAATAAAAAAACAGCGATTGATAAAATCTGCATCATCATCGCATTCTGTTTCAAAGAAAACAAACCTCGCAAAGCATCGAAGCCTACTTTTTCATCTGTGAAGAAACGATTAGAAGGCAAGAAGATTCAGAAAGATATTAAGGTGAACAGACGGAAGACGGATTGGTAGCTGGGAGAAATTCCAAATCACAAAAAATAAATTCCAAACGGAGGAAAATACTAGTGCAAGTATTCGATTGTGATTTCAAAATAAATAATAAAAACTGGTCTACTTGATTTTTCACTCCTTGTTGGCGTTGCCCACTTTCACGTAACCACAAATCAACTCGCCGTTGTGCCTTTTCTGGCCAACAGCCCACTGCTCTATCCCCTAGCAAGTGGTTTGTTGGTTGAAAAGACACAACCACAGCAACCAGCACTTATATCATTCACAGCAATTCTCTGATAAAGCTCAATCCTCTTTGTCCTTTAATCCTACAAATCCTAATTCAGACAATAATGTTTAGCATCACACAGCGCTAAGTTGTTGGCCAGAAAAGGCACAACAACGGGTTGGGGCGTGATTAGGTTAGAGAACTTGGCGCAAAAATTCTTAAAGTGCAAGCATTCGCTTGCGACTATTTCAACCTAAAATTATCACTATCAAACTATTTTCATTAGTTTCACGTTACTAGAATTACTGATAGTACACATTAAAATCACACATTTATGGTACAATTTATTCGCGATAATAAGGGCAATACTACAGGCGTATTTATACCTATTGAAGAGTGGCAGATTCTTAAATTGAAATATACAGAATTACAAAAAGAAGAAACTTCTGCTGAATTAACTGATTGGCAAAAAAATATTTTGGAAGATCGTCTTGAAGATTACAATAAGAATCCGGATCAAGTAGACGATTTTGATGCCATGTTGAAAGATATAGCAAAAAATATATGAAGTACTCTTTTGTTAATAGACCCAGTGTAAAGCATGACATTTTAGATGCTGTTGACTATTACAAAAAAATATCTCCCGAATTGGCGCAACTATTTTTCAAACGAATATCAGAAGCAAAAGAATCAATTGCATTGTCTCCTGAAGGATTTCAAATAAGATATAAAAACGTTCGTCTTAAAATGCTTGAACAATTCCCATATCATATTCACTACCTTATTGATTTCAAAAAGCAACAAATAATTATTCTAGCAATTATCCACGCCTACAAAAGGCCGAAAGAATATTAGAGCCGAATAAAAAGTGAATGAATGCATGCATAGCCACAGGAGACATTCAAAAAAAATAAAACCATATAAAAATATTTACTTTTATAACAACAAACAATATGCAATTAAACCGTGAACAATTAGTACCTCTTCTTGAGAAGTTAACCAATGAAACCCCAGCGCAATTTGGCAATCTGAAACCACAGGAAATGATTGAACATATTACGGTAACGTTTCAGACTGCTTCCAATCAAAAACAATGGTCGCCACCACAAGATATGGAGAAAGCGACCGCTGCCAAACAATTCATGATATATACGGATGCAGAAATGCCTCAAGGACTTAAGACAGCAACAATGGGTGAACTGCCGCCACCATTGATACATGCGACAATGACTGATGCAAAAGAATGTTTACACAACGAAATAGAAAAATTTCATACCTACTTTAAAAACAATCCCGAAGCTCAAACCAGTCACCCGCGTATGGGAAACCTCACATATGCTGAGTGGGTTGTTTTGCACACAAAACATCTTAAGCATCATTTTAAACAGTTTGGGTTGCTTTGATTTTATAAGGAGATGGAATGAATGCAGCGAGGATTAGCACCAGAAAACACAAATTTCAAATGAAAGGAAATTATAACAATCAAAATCACAAACCATTTTTTAAATCGAATGAAACGACTATTTCTATTATTAATCATATCTATTTTCATTAACTGTACTTCCAAAACAGAAGTTGAGCAAATACCACAGCTAGTTACAAAGGAAAGCAAACGAAAATTACTTGTAATTGAAAATGCATTTTATACGTTAAATGGAAAACTTCGGTCCTACCCTCATTTAGTTGCATACAATTTTGAACAAGGTGAACTCGTCTCTAAAGACACACTTACCGACAAAACCGTAGACCTTTCCGACTTTAAAGAATATGGAAATGTCTGTAATTCTATTTATAAAAACAGATATATTATTTCAGCCGTAGGCGGAACTCTATTTGACATACAAACCAAAACCATACTTTTAAAAGACGGCGGATCTCTTATTGAATCTATCGGTGATTCCTTGATCTTTCACCTTCAGAGGTTTAATATAGATGAATATTATCTTTATAATCTCAAAACACATACCTGCATTCAATTAAAACATGGATCATATATAGAAGTTAATGGCACGTGTTCTCCTGACAAAAAACATGGACTCGAAACATATTGGGGGATGCGAGAATATCCTATCAAAAAACACGCTCAGCTATTTCTATTTGACTCAAATAATAATAAAAAAACAATTGTTTCTAACGGAGGAATGGAAACTTATCTTTCCGGTTTTTCAAGTGAAATTTCAAAGATACCATTACATTGGTTGGACAATTCAACGTTTATCTATGCAAAATATTTATTCCCTCCTATAAACAAGTTAACCAAAATCGAAATCCATAAAGTAATCATCAAAAATGGATTGGATGAAAAATTATGTACTATTGATTCCGTTACTGAATCTTTTGAGAATGGAGAATTTTGTACGGATACTTCTGGCAATCTTGTCTTTCAAGATTCCAAAAAAGCATATGTATTTGACAAGATCTTAAAAAATAATACACAAATAGAATTGATTTCAAAAGCTATTGGCCATGATTTCAATTTTATATATTCACCTAATTATGAAAAAACCGAATTGTTATTTACCCACAAATCAATCCGGAATAATATTGTCTTATATAGATTTAAAACTACAGAAGGATATATTGCTATTGATGAAATATCCGTATGGAGTACATATAACAATAAATGGACGAATATAAAATCAAATTGGATTGTCTGTAAAATTGGATGGATTGAATAACACGACACAGCAATATGTGTCAGCCGCGACGAAGGTCGAAAAGACACAACCAGAACAACCAGCACTCATATTATTAACAGCAATTCTCTGATAAAGCTCAATCCTCTTTTTTCCTTTAATCCTACAAATCCTAATTCAGACAATTTTCTTAGCATCACACAGCTCCAAGTTTCCGCCGCGGCGAAATGAATCTCAGGGCAACAAGCCTTATAAAAATATTAAGAATTACTTACTTTTAATAAATACGATAATAACTTCAATGATTATTATATAAAACATCCAATTTATAAATGCACCAAACATAATAAAGGGAACACCTGAATATGAATTCAAAAATAAATGGCTTGGAAATTCTAGCACATAATCTAACAATTTGAAAATTTGAAAAATAATCCCTGATACTTTCCCATGTTCATTGAAGGCCAATGAAACAAAAAAACATGGAAATGATATCACAAACAATGTTATATATTTATTCAACATAGATCGTATCTCTTCTTTTTACATTTTCAAAAGTAAACGGATATAAATAGTCGTCCCTTAAAAAGCCAGTTTTTTCAAGAAGTGGTTAAAATTTAAAAGTGTGTAGATTATT
>JAYTLG010000217.1:0-18103 GCA_043729555.1 Cytophaga sp. | reverse complement strand
GAAACACGTATTGTGGACTCCAGGAGTACCGCTTCCATTACGACTTATTATTTTGCCAATTGAAATCATTGGTTTAATCACTAAGCCATTCTCATTGATGATACGTTTGTTTGCAAACATCACGGCAGGCCACATCATTATCTTAAGTTTCATCGGTTTAATATTCTTATTTAAGAGTATTTATATAGCTCCATTAAGCGTTGGTTTCGGATTGTTTATGACATTCTTGGAATTGTTTGTTGCGCTTATTCAAGCCTTCGTGTTTACGTTATTGACAGCAATGTACTTCGGCTCTGCAGTTGAAGTGCATGCGCATGACGACCATGATCACGGACATTAATATTCACTTGTTTTCATTCAATTAATAAATAAATACAACTATGTTAAATTCAATTTTCTTAGAAGCAGGCATTGCAATGGTTGGTGCTGGTATCGGTGCTGGTATTGCTGCATTAGGTGCAGGTTTAGGTATCGGTCGTATCGGTGGTAGCGCAGTAGAATCTATTGCACGTCAACCTTCTGAGAGTGGTAAAATTCAAACTGCTATGTTGATCGCAGCTGCACTTATTGAAGGTGTTGCTTTATTCAGCGTTGTAGTATGTCTTTTGATTGCTCTAGCGTAATTGCTTAGAAGTATATTCCGTTGACATTAGGTCTCGGAATATACTTTCTTTTATTGAAAAAATATCACAACACTATATATGGCTTTATTAAGTTTAATTACACCAGACTTAGGTCTATTCTTCTGGCAGTCGGTAATCTTCTTGATTACTTTATATTTATTGTCAAAGTTTGCTTGGGGTCCGATCATGAGCGCAATGAAAGAGCGCGAAGATTCTATCACAGATGCCTTATCTGCTGCAGACAAGGCTCGTATTGATATTGAAAAATTACAAGCTACAAACGATATATTATTAGCTGAAGCAAGAGTTGAGCGTGACCGTATTTTGGGTGATGCACAAAAAGTTGCTACTACTTTAATGGATGAAGCACGTGCAAAAGCTAGTGCTGAAGGATCTCGTTTAGTAGAAGCTGCTCGTGTTTCTATTCAGACGGAAAAGAATGCAGCTTTAAATGAAATCAAAAATCACACGGCTACATTAGCTGTTGAAATAGCTGAGAAGATTATTCGCAAAGAATTAAACAACTCTGAAGAGCAAAAGAAATTGGTTAACGAATACATCAAAGAAGTTAACCTGAACTAGTACGCATCATGAAAGAAACGAGAGTAGCATATCGATATGCAAAATCGCTGGTTGATCTTGCAGCGGAGAATGGAGTTTTAGACCAAGTAAATGCCGACATGAATGGTATTGAATCTGTGTTTAAACAAAGTCATGAATTGGCAACAATCATGAAGAACCCAATCATACAGGGAGATAAAAAGGCAGCAATTTTAACATCTTTATTTAAAAGCAAAGTGAACCCATTCACAATGACGTTGATGGATTTGCTTGTTAAAAAACAAAGAGAAAATATTGTGTTCGAAATTACTTCTGAATTTCAGAAACAGTATCGTGAAATAAAGGGGATTAAAATTGTTGAAGTAACAACGACCCACGCTATCAACGACGAACAACGTGCAAATTTCAAAACGATTATGGCTTCAAAAGCAAACGAAGTTGTATTGGTTGAGAAAATAGACGAAGCAATATTAGGTGGTTTTGTTTTAAGAATGGACGATCAACAAGTTGACGAATCTGTTCGCACAAAACTGCGCACAATTAAGAATAAGTTTACAGAACAAGTTATAAATTACTAAGTATTATCATATATGCTAGACGTTAGACCTGATGAGGTTTCTGCAGTATTAAGACAGCAGCTATCTAATTCCTTAACAGAAGCTCAATTAGAAGAAATAGGTACTGTTCTTCAAGTGGGTGATGGTGTTGCTCGTATTTACGGCCTTACGAAGGCTCAAGCTGGTGAATTATTGGAATTCGAAGGCGGCTTAAAAGGTATGGTTTTGAACCTTGAAGAAGACAATGTAGGCGCCGTTTTGTTGGGCGAATACAGTGGCATTAAAGAAGGTTCAACTGTAAAAAGAACAAAACAAATCGCTTTCGTAAATGTAGGCGAAGGTATGTTGGGTCGTGTAGTAAATACATTAGGTAATCCAATCGATGGCAAAGGCCCTATCACAGGCGAATTGTATAAAATGCCTTTGGAACGAAAAGCTCCAGGTGTTATTTATCGTCAGCCAGTAACTGAACCTTTGCAAACAGGTATCAAAGCAATTGATGCAATGATTCCTATTGGTCGTGGACAACGTGAGTTAATCATCGGTGACCGTCAGACTGGTAAAACGACAGTAGCTTTAGATGCTATTATCAATCAAAAAGAATTTTACGATAGAGGCGAGCCTGTATTCTGTATTTATGTAGCATGTGGTCAAAAAGCATCTACTATTGCAGGTATTGTTGGTACGCTTGAAAAATATGGTGCAATGGCTTACACCGTTGTAGTTGCGGCTACAGCTTCTGATCCTGCTCCAATGCAATATTTTGCTCCTTTCACAGGTGCAGCAGTTGGTGAATACTTCCGTGATACAGGTCGTCCAGCTTTAGTTGTTTATGATGATTTGTCTAAACAAGCGGTTGCTTACCGTGAGGTTTCTCTTTTATTAAGAAGACCGCCAGGACGTGAAGCATATCCAGGTGATGTATTCTACTTACACAGCCGTTTATTAGAAAGAGCTGCAAAAATCAACAAGTCAGATTCTATTGCTGCTGCAATGAATGATTTACCTGAATCGTTGAAAGGCGTTGTTAAAGGTGGAGGTTCATTAACTGCACTTCCTATCATTGAAACACAAGCGGGTGACGTTTCTGCATATATTCCAACAAACGTAATTTCTATTACGGATGGTCAAATATTCTTAGAAATCAACTTGTTCAACTCAGGTGTTCGTCCAGCGATCAACGTAGGTATCTCTGTATCTCGTGTAGGTGGTAACGCGCAAATCAAGTCAATGAAAAAAGTTGCAGGTACATTGAAGTTAGATCAAGCACAATTCAGAGAATTTGAAGCTTTCGCTAAGTTCGGTTCAGACCTTGATGCTTCTACAAAGTTGACAATTGAGCGTGGTAGAAGAAACTTGGAAATATTGAAACAAGCTGCGTTCTCTCCTGTGTCAGTTGAAGAACAAGTTGCAACAATTTATGTTTCAACAAACGGCTTCATGGATTCAGTTTTGGTTAATAAAGTGCGTGACTTCGAAAAAGATTTCTTAACAACATTGAGAACATCTTACAAAGACACGTTGAAAGAAATCAAGTCTGGAAAAATTGACGATGCGATTACTGAAGTATTGAAAAAAGTAGCAAAAGAAGTTGCTGTAAAATATTCTAAATAATTTATGCCTAACTTAAAAGAGGTACGTAACCGAATAGTTTCTGTAAATTCTACATCGCAGATCACAAAAGCCATGAAGATGGTTTCTGCTGCGAAGTTAAGAAGAGCTCAAGATAGAGCTGTGAAGATTCGTCCGTATGCTGAAAAGTTAAACGGTATCCTTCAAAATATTTCAGCTTCGCTAGAAGATGGCGCTGACAATATGTATGCAGAAGAGAGAGCGTTGAAACGCGTATTGGTTGTAGTCGTTACTTCGGATAGAGGTTTAGCTGGTGCATTCAATTCTAACATCATTAAGACTACCACTGCACTTGTTTCTAATAAGTACAGTGAATTGGCTGAAGCAGGAATGGTGGACTATCTATGCATCGGCAAAAAAGGAGGAGAGGCGTTTTCAAAGCGTGGCGGTAACGTTAACTTAGATTACCAAGGTCTTTTCCTAGAACTAAGCTTTGATACAGCACGAGTAGCATCGGAATACGTTATGACTTCGTTCATAGAAGGGAAATACGATCGCGTTGAAGTTCTTTATAACGAATTCAAAAACGTAGCGACTCAAATTATTCGCACGGAACAGTTTTTGCCTGTCAACAATCAAAAAGTTGAAACCGCAAAACAAATTCAGTCTGAAACAGATTTCATCTTCGAACCGTCAAAGGTTGAAATTGTAAAGGAGTTGATACCAAAATTATTAAAGGTTCAATTCTATAAATATCTACTTGAATCAAATGCTTCTGAGCATGGCGCACGTATGACTGCAATGGAGAAGGCAACTGAAAATGCAAAAGAAATGTTGAAAGCCTTGAAGTTGACATACAACCGTTCTCGTCAGGCTGCTATTACAAAAGAAATATTAGAAATTGTTGGTGGTGCAGAAGCATTAAACAACTAATTTCAATAATAAGATATAAAGAGTCACGCCAAAAGCGTGACTCTTTTTTTATACGCTCATCATGAAATACGCACTCTACCTACATGTATGGCTTTCATTGATTGCAATGTTGTTGACAGCAGAGTGTATACTACTTTTTTCAAATCAAGCAAATCAAATTTATTTCATCGTCTTTTCGGGAGCCGCCACCCTGTTTGCGTATAATACACATACATTGATGGCGCTTTATACAAAAAAAAACAATACCGAATTAACGGTTTGGGCTCAATCTAACAAGAGGTGGATTATCGCATTTGCCGTATTGGGATTTGTGTTAAGTATTGCCGTAGGCACTTACGCATTCTCTGTTTATCGATGGTTGTTATTGGGCTTCGCAGCCTTATTGTGGATGCTTTATGAAGTATACATTGCACGTGTGAATTCGAAAAGTAAAAATGTAGGGGGCATGTCGTCTTTTATAAAAAGTATCATATTGGCTTTGGTTTGGACGGTTATAACAAGCATTATTCCATTGGTGTATATTGATTTTGACAGATTATTTGAATGGGACAGCATTGTTTTTATAGGCGTTCGTTTTTGTTTGTTTGCATGTATTACACAATTGTTTGAATATAGAGATTTGTATGAAATATCATTAACAAAACACATCGAGATTGTGGAAGGCTTGACTGGAAAGCCTTACCGAGCAACCCTGTTTAGTAAATTATTTATTGCATTTATTATTCTGCTCTTGTTTTTCATCGAAACATCGAATGTATTTATAGTTGCTACTTTATTGCAGTTGATTGTATTGATTTTTTTTATTCGCATACGAAACATTATTACCATAACTCCAAGCATGATGTTGTGGGATGGTGTTTTAATAGTCTCCCCAATAATTAGCATTCTTTACAACCAAGTATGAAGCTCCATAAAAACATAAGCCAGTCTGTTATACAAGCCTTGAAGACGATATTTTCTGAAGGTGCGTATGCCGATGATACAGTTCGAAATTTACTTCAAAGCAACCCAAAGTGGGGCTCTAGAGATAGACGTTTTATTGCGAGCTCCATTTATACAGTAGTGCGTTGGTGGAAGCGCTATGCATTTATCGCTAATACAAGTATTGAAGATGCAAGTTGTTTTGAAAAAGTGTTGTCGGTTTATTTGCACGAAACATATGGCGCTACACTAGAAACGCCTTTGCCAATTGAATTGAATATAGACACCTACACCGAACGTGCTGCGCTTGCAATGCAGATACGTGCCCTAAATGGGGCTATCGACGAGTGGATGGATGCGCTCTGTGCGCAAGAGTTAGGTGAAGCGCTTTGGGAAAAAGAACTTGTGTTTTTAAATCAAGAAGCCGATGTTTTTGTTCGGGTAAATATGCTTAAAAGCAAACCGAAGAATGTCATAGAAATATTGGCGAAGGAAGGTGTTGTTGCAGTGCCATTTGGTCCTTTAGCGGAAACCTTAAAGCTTGCAGAGCGCAAACCGTTGCAACGATTAGCATCGTTTGTGAATGGCGATTATGAGGTGCAAGATTCGGGTTCGCAGTTAATAGCGCATTATCTAAACCCTAATCCCGGCAGTCGTGTTGTTGATGCATGTGCAGGAGCGGGAGGGAAGTCGCTGCATATTGCAGCTTTGATGGGAAATAAAGGGCAAATTGTATCGATGGATACCGAAGCCTTTAAGTTGGAAGAATTGGAGCGAAGAGCGACTCGTGCTGGCGTACGTTGTATTCAAACAAAAGCCATTAAAGAAGGTGTGATTGCATCTTTAAAAAACACGGCAGATTTTGTTTTGTTAGACGTGCCTTGTAGTGGCATAGGCGTGTTGCGTAGAAATCCAGATGATAAATGGAAGCTTAGTAAAAAACGTATTGAAGAATTGATGGTTATACAACAACAGATTTTACAAGAGTATGCATCTATGTTAAAATCTGGAGGTGTTCTGGTATATGCTACTTGCAGTATTTTGCCAATCGAAAATGACAAACAGATTGATGCATTTTTGGGCTCTAACAAACAATTTCAATTAGAAAAAAAACAAACCATTTATCCTTCTCAAGGTGGTGATGGGTATTTTATGGCTCGATTGATTAAAGCATAGATTGAATTAAATCGCTTTATTTAAGTGTTTTGGCTTGCATATTGTTCGTACAGCTATTTTTAGTATCTTTAATATTGACAAGTTGATTTTTAACTTTTATCCATATGAAAAATTTAGTTACAGGTGCAGTTTTTTTTGCCACGCTTTTATTCCCATTGTTTGGGAATGCTCAAACAATAAATACACTTAGATCCACAGAAGATTCTGTTTTGGCCATGTTTATTATTACAGACCTAGATAGCGTGCCCATTGAATATGCGAAGCTAACAGTAAAGTCAGGTGATAAAACAATTGTGAAAACTGGCGAAAGTGATGTATTAGGCAAATGCTATATGTTACTGCCTGAAGGCAAAACGTATACAATGTCTGTATATAAATTCCGAACAGATTTTGATTTCGAACCAATACTTTCATTGCCAATTGAAAAAGGTCGTTATTCGTTTGATCAAAAAATTCGAATAAAATTAATTCGCGACTATTCACGAATTTTCACCTTAGAGAATGTGTATTTTGATGTAAATAAATGGGATATCAAACCAGAGTGTGCGCCACATATTGACAATTTGTACAATACTTTGGTGCTAAATCCCAACATGCACATAGAGATTGCAGGTCATACAGATAGTGATGGTGATGCCCAAGAAAATTTAATATTGTCTCAGCATAGAGCAGAGGCCGTTATGAATTATTTAATTAAAATGGGCTTGAATCCGAAACGCATACAAGCCAAAGGATATGGTGAATACAAGCCAACAGTGCCCAATGCAAGTGTTGCTAATAAGGCTAAAAATAGAAGAACAGAAGTTCGGGTATTGGAGGAATAAATGGTGTCGCAAATTAATTGCGACACCATTTGATATATTATTCCGAAATAATAACCGTAACCTTATTGACTTTATTTGCTGCTAAGGAATCAATTTTTTCACCTGCGCCAAAGTTGTTGCGATCACCTTTTTCGGCACTTAAGTAATAGTTTAGGGCGGCTAGGCCTTGAAAATAAATCAGGCCTTTTTTATCTGTAGTGCCGGCAAAAACAGGGTTGGCACTTTTTTCATAGTCAGTTTTGTTGGCGTATAAAGCAACCTTCACATCACTTTCAATGGCACCTAATTCGTTGCGCACCGTTATTTTCAAACTTGTAGGTATCATTTGTGCAACAAACGAACAGCAGATAAGGCCTATTATAAAGAGTATGGATATTCTTATTTTCATGATTACGGCGTTTAGTTATAATGAATCTAACGAATTTATGTTAGAGATGAAAGTGTTTTTATATACCCACTAAAAACAAAGAAGCCTCACATTACTTTAAGGCTTCTTTGTTTTTAGTGGGAGATACTGGGTTCGAACCAGTGACCCCCTGCTTGTAAGGCAGGTGCTCTGAACCAGCTGAGCTAATCTCCCTTGGCTCTGACAATCTCTTGTCGTTTGGGATTGCAAACATACGAGGATTTTTTGTAATCCCAAAACAAAACTAGAAAATATTCGTAAAATTCCTTCGTTGCATTTGTCGTTAGAATTTACGTGCTTCACATACAAATAATTAACCGGAATACTAGCTCTGAAAATCCTAAAAAAAATACTGTTTTACAGTGTGCTTGCCCTCTCTTTAATGGCTGGACTGATATCTGCTGCGCTCTATTTTTACAAAGACGATATCGTTTACATGGCAACAATGCAGATTAATAAGCATTTGAATACCAAAGTTGATGTTTCTAAAAAAATAGATATTAGCATCTTCGAAAAATTTCCAGAATTGTCTGTCGGCTTTCATGATGTTAAATGCTACGAACCCACTACTACGAAGCCGACTCTTTTTGCATCTTTAGAAGAGATTACCATCACCTTTGATTTATTGGAAGTGTGGAACGGCCGATACCGCATTGATAAATTGTATCTAATAAAAGGCTATATCCACTTGCGCACAGACCTGGACGGCAAGCACAACTTTATGATCTTTAAAAAAGATACAAGTTCGAAAGATGTGAATGCTGATTTTTCTATCTCGTATATTCAATTAAACAAAATCGAGTTTATTTATGATAATCGACCAAGTGGTCATATTTATCAAACATATATAAAGGATGCAGATGCGGGGCTGTCGGTTGCAAAATCTCTTTATACAATACGCTTGGCAGGTGACATACACTCAGATTATTTCACGGTTAAAGAGCATACTTTTTTTCAAAACAAGGAATTGAAAATCGCATCGAATATAATCTACAATGCTACATCCGAACTGTTGTCAATAGCGCCATCAACGCTGCAAATACAGGGAGTTAATTTTGAGATAAAGGGGTTGTATGATATTAAGAAATCTGAAATAAATATCAACTTTAATGCAAATAAAAATAGCATCGACAAATTTACTTCATTATTACCAAGCTCCTTCGCTAAAAATATCCAAGAGTATCAAAGTTCGGGAAATGTCTATTTTGATGGCACCATCAAAGGAGATATGAGTGATGGCGAAAACCCTGCCATTAAGGTTAGTTTCGGATTTGATAATGCTACTTTTTATCACCCTGGGTACAAACAAAAAATTACTGATGCATCTTTGACTGGCTTATTCAGTAATGGCGAAAAGCATGATTTGTCTACTACGAGTTTACGTTTGTCGAATATTAAACTTAAGTCAGAGGGCAAGTCAGTGGATGGTTATTTTTACATGTCTAATTTCGATAATCCATATATTGACTTCCATTTAAAAGGTGGCGTTGTATTAAATAATGTATTGCGTTTTATTCCTAATCACAAATTGGAGCAGGCCTCTGGTGATATTGATTTTGACATCGAATTTAAGGGTTATGTAAATGACCTCAAAAGCAGAAAAGGGTATAGTCGAATACAGACTACAGGAGATCTAACATTTAAAAATATCAAGACTAAGATCGCATCTTATCCGCATGTGATTTCTATAGAAGAGGCCAGTTGTATTTTTACAAAGAATGATATTTCCATAGATAATATGCACTTGGCTGTAGGTAAAAATGAAGTAGTATTAACTGGAATATTCCGCAACTTAATTGGAAAACTGATCTTCCCAAATCAATCTGTGTATGTGCAAGCTGATTTAGAAATGGGCAATATTTTCCTCGAAGAAATTTTAATGTCAAATACGCGTAATAAGAAATCTTCTAATCAAGATTTTATTATGCCCGCACTTAAAGATTTTAAATTGGATTTAAATTTGAATGCGAAGTCAATGAATTATCAAAAGCTGCACGCACGTAAAATTGAAACTAAAATCGATTGGGATTATCCTTATTTAAATTTTACGAATACTCGACTTTCCTTCTGTAATGGCTTATGCACAGGCAAGACGTCGATGAAGGTTTTGAGTGAAAAAGTGATAGAAATAAATACGGACTCTAAAATTAAGTCTATGGATATAGATAGCTTGTTTTATGTGTTTGAGAATTTCTCACAAGATTTTATTACCAATAAAAACTTAAAAGGAAAAATCACAACAGACGTAAGTTTGATTTTGCAGTTGGATAATCATTTAACTATTCTGCCAAGTTCTATTGTGTGCGATGCCGATATTACAATACAAAACGGAGAATTGAATAATTTTGAAGCCTTGCAACGTGTTGCTCGATTCTTGGATGCCGATGATTTAAACAATATTAAATTCACTGAAATTAAAAATCACTTTTTGATTTATAACGAAGAGATTCAAATACCTGACATGACGATTGTGTCTACGGCAGGTGAAATTAGTTTTTCTGGCACCCACACATTTGACGGGCACATAGAGTATCATGTAGCTTATCCAATAAAGAATTTAAAGAAAGAAAAAATAGATTCGGATGCTGCCTTTGGTGCTTTGCGAGCTGATGCAAAAGGCGAGATGAAGTTGTTTTTAATTGTTCAAGGCACTACAAGTGACTTTAAAATTTCTTACGACAAAAAGAAAACAAGCGAGAAAATTAAAGCGGACTTGCAAAAAGAGAAAAACGAACTCAAAGCACTTTTTAAAAAGAAGGAAGAAGACTTAGAAGATATAAAGCAAAATCAGGATCCAGAATATTTTGATTTTGATTGATGTATGATGGCATAGGCAACTATGCCATCATACCTATTTTTTACATGATTAAAAAACTAAATAAATTTGAATCCGAATTAACCAGTGTGTAATCAACATTTTTAACTTTCATGCGGTCAAGCAACAAACCAAAATCGTCTTTTGTTTTCAATTCAATACCAACCAATGCTGGCCCGTTTTCGCGGTTTGTTTTCTTGGTGTATTCAAAATAGGTTATGTCATCGTTTGGCCCCAACACCTCGTCTAAGAACTCTCTAAGTGCGCCAGAGCGTTGTGTAAATCGAATGATGAAGTAATGCTTTAATCCTTCGTACAGTAACGAGCGTTCTTTGATTTCTTGCATGCGGTCGATGTCGTTGTTGCTACCACTAATAACGCACACAACATTTTTGCCTTTAATTTCATCTTTAAAGTAATCAAGTACGCTAATACTTAATGCACCAGCAGGTTCGGCAACAATTGCTTCTTCGTTGTATAATTTTATGATGGTGCTACATATTTTCCCTTCAGGTACCAAGTGTACATCATCAAGATATTCAGAACAGATATCAAACGTCAAATCGCCCACTCGTTTAACGGCTGCGCCATCAACAAACTTATCAATTTCGTCTAATACAACAACCTTTCCCGCTTCTAAGGAACGCTTCATTGCAGGCGCACCCAATGGTTCCACACCAATGATTTTTGTAGAAGGGCTAAACGTTTTGACGTAAGTGCATAAACCCGCAGCTAAGCCGCCGCCGCCTATTGGGACAAAGATGTAGTCAATAGGTTCTGTGATGTCTTCCAATATCTCCAAACCTACCGTCCCTTGTCCGGCTATGATTTTAGCATCGTCAAACGGATGTACAAATAGTAGATTGTTTTCTTTGCAGTATCTTGTTGCTTCTTTGAATGAATCGTCGAAGGTGTCTCCAACGAGTATTACTTCGACAAATTCTTTACCGAAGAATTTTACTTGAGATACTTTTTGTTTTGGAGTTGTATTTGGCATAAAAATTTTGCCATGTATTTTCAATGCTTGACAAGAATACGCAACGCCTTGCGCATGATTACCCGCACTTGCGCATACAATGCCTTTTTCTACATCTTTGCGATCTTGACTGCTGATAAAATTGTAAGCGCCACGCAATTTGTAGGAACGCACCAATTGTAGGTCTTCTCTTTTTAGCCATAAATTACAGCCATACTCTTGAGAAAGGTGTTCATTTTTATTTAAGGGGGTATGCGTAACAATGTCTTTTAGGCGCTTAGAGGCTTCAACAATGTCATTAATCTGTACGTTTGGATTCATATCTATTCCTTCAAGTGAATGATTGGAGTATCTCTACTATCGCAATATTCTTTGCAAAAGTACATTCTATGGGGGCAACTAGCAAAAAAACCATTTATTATCTCTATTTTAGAGTAATGAAAAACATGAACTCCTTTCAAGTAATTGCCATTTTTGGCATAATATTCTCGCTGGTTGCCCACGGAATATTATGGTTAATGGACAAAACAGTCGTTAATTATATTTATTTGTATCCTACTTGGGTGGCGGTATTTTTAGCTGGCATGTTGTTAGATCGATACTTGTCCAACGACGACGATCACCATCACCATTAATATGTGTACGAATAATCTGTAGGGTTTGGGTATATCCACGCGTAGCCCATTGCAGACAGTTTATCTGAAGAAATCTCTTTCCAATCTGTATCCAAGGAAACAGGGAAGTGGGGTGTTTCTAAATGAAAGCGTTTACACAAGCTTGTATAGAAATCTCTTCTTGTTGGATGCAATGGAGAACAAGCATTCACGATTGTATTTACACTATTTTTTTCTAATACATACAAGATGCTAGCAACTACATCGTCTCGATGAATTAAATTAACAGGTTCATTGCCGCCTGAAAGCTCCTGTTTGCCGGCAAAGAAACGCGCCAACATGCGTTCATACCCCGTTAAACCTCCAAGTCTAAAAATGATTTTATTGTCAACAGAACTGTTTCGTACAGCTTGTTCGGCTTGGTATAGTATGGTGTTTCCTGCATCTGATTCAGTTTGGATCGCATCTTCAGACAAGATCTGATTCGAGTTTTTATATATTGAAGTAGAACTGGTATAGATGATTGTTTTTATTGCAAACGCACCGTTTTTAATGAGCTGCATAAGCCTTTCAACCTCCAGCGCATGTTTGCTGAGCGGGTTTCGTTTAGTACCAGGCGGTATACAGATGATTAAAATGTCGCAGGTTAAAAAGTTGGCTATATTTTCGCCTACCCAAGAACCCTCTGCCGCTTTGATTTCGTAAGGTGTAATGCCTGCGGCGGACAATTCATGGAGTCGTTCAGCGCGCGTTGTAGAGCCTTTGACAGTGTGTCCTTTTTGTATGAATGCTTTTGCTAAGGGGAAGCCAAGCCATCCACAGCCTAATATGGAAACGCGTTTCATGAATCAATAGCTGTATTAAGAAACGTATTTAATTTAAGCAATTCTTTAAATGCAGGGATTGCTGTTTTGATAATGTCGCCCTTTGTAAATACCGTTTCGTCGATGGGTAACGTAACTGTAAAACTTTTTAATTTTAATAGATCTGCATGTGCATGCATGTCGTCATATCCTTTAGGGATGCGGATCAACTTTAATTCTTGATCGAAAGTTTTAAAGTATTTTGAAAATGATTTCGATTTGAATAGCGCATTTAATTGATCTCCCGAATAATCGATTTCTTGTCGTATCATTTTTAATTGATCCGGCTGTGGCATATGAATTCCGCCAGCGATAAAACAATTGTCAGGTTCAATGTGTATGTAGTAACAAGACTTTATGGATTTCTTTCCGCCGGGTGCAACGATGCAACCTAGACTTGTTTTGTAGGGTGTTTTATCTTTTGAAAAACGAATATCTCTATTGATGCGAAAGACGCAATCTTTGGGTTCAAGAGCAGCGATGGATGGGTCGAAAACAGCAATAGCATCAATCGTTTTTACGACCAATGCTTTTATTTCGCTTTTAACTTCTTCGTAGGTAGACCGATTGGCATCGAACCATTCTTTATTGTTATTCTTACGAAGCTTTTTTAAAAAGTTAAGCGTTTTGACTAATTGCATGACTTTGTAATTTATTTCTATAAACGAGTAACTCGTCATTTAAAATAACCTCACGATTATCTGGTTTTGCTCGAATGATGGGCGATTCAATGCCTAAGCCAAATTCTTGTGGTGAACGGAAAATTCGAATTTCATCCCAAATACCTTTCTGTAAAAATGAGTTCAATAATTGCGCTCCTCCTTCTACAATCATGGACAGATGGTTGCGCACATACATGTCTTCAATGATAACGTCGATCATATCGTCGATGGGGTCTACTTTTACATATTCGACCATGTTGCGTACATCTTGCTCAACGTAGTTGTAGCATATCGTTTCTTGCGTTCCATCAAGCAAATGTGCACCTTCCGGAACCTGTAGTCGTTTATCGATAAACGCACGTACGGGATTGCGTCCTGTCCAATCGCGCACATCCAATCGTGGATTGTCGTATAGCGCAGTGTTTGTTCCAATCAAAACGACATCTTCTTCGCTTCTCCATTTATGTACCAGCTTTCTTGAGGCTTCGTTGCTAATCCACTTCGAATCGAAATTTTCTTTTGCAATAAAACCATCTGCTGTTTCGGCCCATTTTAAAATTATGTATGGTCGTTTCTTTTCCATAAATGTTAAAAAACGACGATTCAATTCTCTGCCATCTTCCTCTAATACACCTTGTATTACTTCAATGCCATTGGCCATTAAATTTTCAAAGCCAGCGCCTGCAACAAGCGGATTTGGGTCGATGGTTGCAAAAACCACTCGAGCTATTTTGTGTTCTACAATTAAGTTTGAACAAGGCGGTGTTTTACCGTAATGAGAGCAGGGCTCAAGGTTGACGTATAGTGTAGCGCCTTCTAAGGCGGACTTATCTTTTACGGATTGTATGGCATTTACTTCTGCATGCGGCTTTCCGAAGCTTTCGTGAAAGCCTTCGCCAATGATTACATCATCTTTAACAATCACACAGCCAACCATGGGGTTGGAACTTACGTTGCCAGAGCCTAGTATGGCTAGCTCCAACACGCGTTTCATATATCTTTCGTCAGAATTCATAATTAAATGTATCTTTGATAATACGTTAAACGAACCGATACGAATTCTAGTTCAATCAACTTATTCACAATTGAATCAATTAAGAAAAATATCAGCAAAATACCTATTTGAAGAGGCTAAAAAAGCGTTTTTACCCTATGATGTAGCAGAGCGAGATAGTATTTTACATGTGCTTTTTGAAGACCTTTTTCAGATTTTCAAAATAGACCTTGTTGTAAACAAAGAAATCGATTGGGATGAAGATCTACAATTGCAATTAGATTTGGCCGTGCAGCGATTGAATAATCTTGAACCTGTGCAATATGTTGTAGGCAAGGCCTATTTTTTCAATTCGTATTTCCAGGTAAATGCGTCGACATTAATTCCTCGACCAGAAACAGAGGAGTTGGTGCAGTTGATTATTTATGATACTCAAATACCGAATCCTAAAATCATTGATATAGGGACGGGTAGTGGATGCATAGCAATTAGCTTGGCTGCTAATATAAAAGGCTCGTCTGTCACGGCTGTTGATATTAGTGTACGTGCATTAGAAACGGCAGCTTTAAATGCGAAAGCGCTTCAAGTAGAAATAGATTTTATTGAAGCAGATTTCTTACAAGGGCAATATAAAATTGGTGGGCAGTTCGATATCATTGTCAGCAATCCACCCTATGTATTAGAGTCGGAAAAGGAACACATGCGTGAAAATGTATTGGCGCACGAACCACATCTAGCCTTGTTTGTAGAAGATACCAATGCGATGGTGTATTATGAGGCATTAATGCAGTTTGCTTCAAGGCAGCTTAATCCATCGGGATATGTATATGCAGAAATCAATGAGCAAAAAGGTCAAGAAATGATTGCTTTAGCTACGCAGTATGGTTTTAGTAAGGTTGAAATCATTAAAGATTTTTTTGGCAAGGACCGCATGTTTAAAGCCCATAAAATATAACTTGTAGTTTACTTAATTGTGTTTTAAAATAAAAATAACGTGAAGCCAAGGATTTTACATATAATTGATTCCTTTTCTAAAGGAGGGGCGGAGGTCTTGTTGGCTGGCATTATTCCAGATATGCCACAATACCAGCACACAATTTTATATTTGATGCCTACGAAGCAATCCCTCATGACAGCCGTTCCTAAAAATGTGACGATTGAATGTTTGAATTTTATCAAAATTACGGATGCTAAAAAAGTGATTGCGCAGATCAATGCACACATAGAAAAACACAGGCCATTTGTTATTCATACGCATCTGTACTATTCAAGTATTTTGATTCGTTTTTCCCAAACGAAAAATATTCAGATTGTGCAGACCTATCACAATCAATATTATAGAATTCGATATTCAAAATGGAGCGCTCGAATTTTTAAAGTGGCAATGAAATTGTTTGATCGATATACAATGAAGCCCTCTATTGCTGTATTGCATGTATCGAAAACACAACAAGAATTAAATGACCGCGATGTTCAAATTAAATCAAGTGGAGTACTTTATAATTTTATAGAAGATGTTTTCTTTAAATCAAGAAATGAAATATTTTCAAATAAGCATAATAAATTGAAAATTGTTTCGGTTGGAAATCTAAAAACTGAAAAAAATCATATTTTATTATTGAAAGCAATTAAAGCATTGCCACACATTCCAATACACGTTGATATTTGTGGTCAAGGCAATGATGAACGTATGTTGCAAGAATATATTAATAAACATCAATTGCCCGCTACTATTCATGGAAGTAGAGAAGGGATTGATAAAATATTAGAAGAACATGATTTATTTATTTCATGCTCCATCATGGAAGGTTTTGGAATCAGTGTAGCCGAGGCCATGGCATCAGAAATAGCAATGATTATTTCAGATTTGCCAACCTTTATTGAGGTTACAGAAAATAAAGCATGTTTCTTTCAATCAAACGATGTTGCGGATTTGGCCGGCAAGATTGAAATTTTTTATAATGCACCAGAGTCATTTAGGCAATCTGTAAGTGATTGCAAAATAGTAGCAGAAAAATACAGGAAAAATTATTATTTGAACGAGCTCAATACATTGTATTCAAAATATATTTAAAAAGGGTTGGCATATTTAATAGCCAACCCTTTTTAAATTCAGATTAAAATATATTTACAATTCCACCTGCAATGATCTTGAAAATGTCGAAGTTGAATGCAATTTTTAACAAAGTGTTTGTACTTAAGAAAATAATGAAACAGCCAACAAATATCATCAATGGTTTTTTCTTTACTTTATTTACTAAGAGTGCTGCAAACGGAGCTGCAATAACACCACCAATAATAAGTCCTATAATTACTTGCCATAATTGAGGTTCTAGTCCTAAAAAGAACACGAATGTTATAGAGCTTGCTAGAGCAACAAAAAACTCAGCTAGATTAACGGAGCCAATTGTATAGTTGATTGCTCGACCACTACTTATAAGTGTAGACGTTACAATAGGTCCCCAGCCACCGCCACCAATACTATCCATGAAAGCGCCAAATAATGCCAAAGGTGTAACTTTGGTTATTTTATTTTTTGGTTGAGCTTTTATTAATGCTTTTCGCAAGACGATAATACCTAAAATCATTGTGTAAATCATTGTAAACGGACGGATGTATTTTTTTACATCATCTTCTGAAAAGATTGCACCTTTTTCTAACAAGGATAAAGCAAGCGCACCTAAAATGGCACCGATGATACCTGGGATTAATAATGTTCGGAAGAGTTTCTTATTAACATTCCCAAACTTCAAATGCGACAAACCAGAAGCTCCTGTTGTAAATACTTCTGCAATGTGAATACTTGCACTGGCATTTGCTGTAGTAACGCCAATACTTACTAAAAATGAAGTTGCCGTAGCTCCGTATGCCATACCTAGAGCTCCATCAACCATTTGTGCCAATAGGCCAATCACTAAATAGCCGATCAAGTCATTGTTAAATATAGTATCTAAAAAAGAAGTAACTTCTTTATAGGTGTCTGGTGGAGCACTGTTTAATAACCACGTAATCCCAAAGGCGATAAGTAGCAACAAGCCCAAACCTAATGCTAGAAATTTAAAGATTGGATTTCGTTGATTTTCTTCATTGATTTCATGAATCAATTCATCTTGCAATTCTGGATCTGCTAGCGCTTCCTCTAACTGATTAATTTTTTTATTGGTATCTTCCATTTTATTTGGTGGTGTTTGATGGCTTCTTTTTTCTAAAATCGAGTGCTTGACTTAATGTAATGCCGTAGCTGTTGTATATGTATATTTGTGTTCCTGTAGCTTGTTGTCCGTATATGTATTGATAAAATATGGTAGCATTAATGCCTTTCCCAAATTGATAGCCCAGCCCTGCTGCAAGTCTGTTTTGGTCGAAGTTGTTGTAAATTGTTTTCCCAAAGCTTACAAATAATTCATCGAAAGCAAATACATACCATGTTTTGTCTGTTATTTTGGGTTTGTTAATGGCACACGAGACATATATTTGGTAAGACAAACGCGTTGAGAAGGTAGTGCCTTCTTGAAGTGCACCATTTTTAAAGTTTTGTATAAATCGTTCTTCTAATCTGTATCGATTTCTGAATTCAAACCTCCCAGATTTTTGAGTTACCGTGAC
>JAYTLG010000216.1:0-4649 GCA_043729555.1 Cytophaga sp. | reverse complement strand
ATAGTCCTCAATCGGGCATGGGGCATGCGATTACTATTGGCGATACGTTACGTTTAGATGCGACGGATATTTATCCAGGCATTCAATCGTTTCAATGTTCTGGAACTCCCGCCGACTGTGTTAAAATTGCGAAGCACTATGTATTGAAAGGCCGTCAGCCCGATCTTGTGGTGAGTGGTATTAATCATGGCAGTAATTCTTCCATCAGTGTATTGTATTCAGGTACGATGTCTGCCGCCATAGAAGCCGCCATAGAAGGTATTCCTGCCATTGGTTTTTCATTTTGCGATTATTCTCCAGTTGCAGAGATGGGGCATTTGAAAGAGTATGTAAAACAAATTGCTTCGAATGTATTGCAAAAGGGCATGCCTGAAGGTATTGCGCTTAATGTAAATTTTCCTGTACCTAATGGAAGTCCAATTAAGGGTATTAAAATTTGTCGTCAAGCCTTGTCTAAATGGTCTGAAGTTTTTGAAGAAAGAAAAGACCCACACGGTAGACGTTATTTTTGGATGAGTGGTCAATTTGAAAACGAAGACAAAGGTGAAGATACCGACGAATTTGCATTAGCTCATAATTATATTTCTATCGTACCCTGTTTTTACGACATGACTGCACACCATTTTATGAGTAAGTTTAATACTAATTTTTTTGAAGACTAGTTTCGAAATATCATAGTTTTAAATTAAGAAGTTATGGAAAGATTAGAACCCTATAAAGCCTTTTTTGAATCTTCTTACGATGGCATTGTTGTTGTCGATGCTCGAGGCGAAATTGTTTTTGCTAATCATAAAACAGAATCATTGTTTAAACTTAAAGCTGAAGAACTAATTCACGACGATATAAGTAAAATTATTCCTACGGATATATACCTTGCATGTCAACATCAATACTTACAGCGTAGCAATGCTGCTTCGCCTCATAATGATGCTGTACCTCAAGAGATATTATTGTTTCGAAACGATGGCATAGGGTTTTATGTAGAGCTTAGTTTAAATTCGATTATAAAAGATGAAGAATCTTTTTTTGTTGTTACACTTCGAGATATTAGTAAGTATAAAAAATCAGAGTCTACTCTTCAAGAAACTGAGAATAGGTTGCGGAGCATTTATGCCTTAGCTAAAATTGGAATTTGGGATTGGGATATAGTAACAGATCAAGTAACATGGTCCGAAGAAATTTATCGCATAAAGGGAGCTGACCCTAAAATGCCAGCTACGCCATTTTCTGAACATGAAAAATACTACACACCAGAAAGTTGGAATTTAATTCAGGCAGCAGTAAAAAAGACAATTGAAACAGGTGAAGTTTATCAGCTAGATGTCGATTATATACGATCAGATGGAAGTATTGTAAATGCGCATGTAAACGGTGGTGCAAAGTACGATGCAACTGGTAATTTTATTGGCTTGTATGGAACGGCTCAAGATGTTACCGCTAAAAAAATAGCAGAGTTATTAGTACTTGAAAACGAATCCAATTTAAAGGCCATTATAGAAAACACAACCGATTACATTTGGGCTATTGATGAGGATCGAAAACTGATATACTTAAACAATGTATTTCAAATAGGTTTTCAAAGAGACTGGGGTATTCGCTTAGAAAAAGGAATGTGCATATTGGATGTAGTTCCTGTTGAAATTAGAGAAAAATGGGAACCTAATTTCAAAGAAGTCTTTAATAATAATCGGTTAGAGTATGAAAGTGAAATTGTAATTGGGGACGATAAAAAGTATTTTAATGTAGCTTTAAATCCGATTATATTAAACGATAAAGTTGTGGGCATATCGGTTTTTGCCAGTGACATTTCAGATCGAAAACGTGCAGAAAATGCATTACGAGAAAGTGAATCTCATTTATCACAATTGGTTAATGCATCCTTTGAAGGAATCGGTATTTCTGAAGGCGGCGTAATTGTTAATGCTAACGAGCCTTTGGCTAAAATGTTGGGTTATGATTCCACTGAGCTTATAGGAAAGAAAGTAATGGATTTTGTGGTTCCTGAATCGCATGCACTGGTTGGGCAGAAATTAAAAGAATGGAATAGTGAATCCTATCAACACTTAGCCATTAGGAAAGATGGCTCTCTATTTCCTGTTGAAATTCACGGGCGATCATTGCCATATAAAAACACCACGATTCGCTATACAGCTATACGTGACATGAGTGAACGAATGGCTGTAGAAATGGCTTTGCGAAATAGTGAATTAAAGTACAGAAATATATTTGAAAACATTCAGGATTTGTTTTTTCAAACGGATATGTCTGGTATTATTATCGAGGCAAGTCCATCGATGAAAGCAGTTTCTGGATTTTCAAGAGAAGAAGTAATAGGTACTTCTATATTAGATTTATACCGTCACCCATCAGACAGGCAAATTGTATTGGGGCAACTGCAAAAAAACGGAAGAGTAATCGATCAAGAAATTGAGTTTAAATCTAAAAGTGGCAATAAATTATTTGTAGCCATAAATGCTGTATTGACATATGATTCAGATGGAAAGCCGCAGTTTATAGAAGGTGTTGGACGAGATATTACGGCGAGAAAAAACCACGAACTTGAAATTTCAAATCAAAATAAAAAACTGCAACTGCAAAATATTGAGCTGGAACAATTTACTTATGTTACTTCTCATGATCTTCAAGAACCTTTAAGAACATTGATTAGTGTAAGTAACCTTATACAAGAAGAATATAAAGGAACACTTAACGAACAAGCTGATAAGTACCTTGAATTTATCGTTAGATCGGCAACGCGAATGCAGGATCTGGTAAAAGGCTTGCTCGATTTTTCAAGAATTGGTAAAGAAAAGAGTTTGACATCTGTTGATTGCAATGTTTTGTTGAACGAAATAGTATTGGACATGTCTCTGGCTATAGAGGAAAGTAAAGCGACATTGAACGTATCAGAGCTGCCAGTTTTGGATGGCTATGCTGTAGAACTGCGATCATTGTTTCAAAACTTAATCGGCAATGCACTTAAGTTTAGGATTAAAGGCCAGGCTCCTATATTAAAAATATCCGCCCAAAGACAAGAAAGGGAGTGGTTATTTTCGATTCAAGACAATGGGATAGGAATTGATGATAGCGATAAAGATAAAATTTTTATTATATTTAAAAGACTACATAATCGAAACGATTACGAAGGTACTGGAATTGGCTTGTCGCATTGCAAAAAAATAGTAGAATTACACGGAGGTACCATATGGGTAGATTCTAAACTTGGACAAGGAAGTGTTTTTAATTTTACAATACCTATTCTTTAATTACGTATGGCAAAGAAACTGAATTGTGTTTTATTAGTGGATGATGATGATGCTACAAACTTCATCAATAAAATGGTGGTTGAAAAAGCAGGTATTGCCGACCGTATTGAAATTGTTTTAAACGGTAGAGATGCCTTGCATTTTTTAACAGGTCAAGGAAAGTTTGAGTCAAATGGTGCAGATGCAGAGCAACCAGCATTAATTTTATTGGATATTAATATGCCGATCATGGATGGTTGGGAATTTCTGGAGCAATACCAAAGTTTAGAATTGCATAAGAAAGGCCATGTTGTCATCGTAATGCTTTCCACGTCATTCAATCCAGACGATCAAGTGAGAGCAAATAAAATGTTTGGAGTTTCAGGGTATAGGCATAAGCCTTTAACCCTAGCAATATTAGATGAAATTATCAAAGAGCATTTTTAAAAGTTGACATTAGTGTCGGTTTTGAATGGAAGTAGCTGTATATGTTTTTATGAATGCAAGGTATGAGAAGTAGTATTTTTTTAGTGGTTTTCTTATTGGGTTTACTAGATTTTGCATATGCTCAAATAGATGCATGTGCCTTAATTTCAAAGACAGATCAAAGAATTAAAAAAAATCATATCGATCCAGTCGATTTTAATTTAACCTCATATCATCAAGTTTTAAATTTATACATAGAATCGATCGATCCTGAATTTATTATTTTTTCTAATGAAGACAGTTTGTATTTGCATAAGCAACTGGAACAACCTGTTACTTTGTGTAATGTTTTTAAGCTTACTCAAAATTATATCATCAGAAGGCTGAAGACTCATGACTCGCTTGTGAGGGCATTAGTGTTAAGCTACTGTATCGACAATTCTATGCAAGAACGATTTGTTATTCCATGTTTTAAAGAAGTTTCTAGAAAGTCAACTAATAAAGCCGTTCAACTTTATGCTAAGCAATATTATAAGTACTTGTTTATAAAAAAGAACTATGTTTTAAAAGAAGCGGAGATAACATTAGAGCCTAAGCGAATATTGGATGTGATCATTAAAAGAAGAAGCGCGTACTATACCAATCTGTTTACTAGTAAAATTGCATTGCTTGAATTGTACCTGAGTGCTGTCAGTCTGCGATACGATCCTCATACGTTATTCTTGAATGCCGATGAACATCAGCAATGGAATACGGCTTTAGCGAAAGAAGAATATTCCTTTGGATTTGATTTTGAAATTACTGAAAATGAAAGTTATAAAGTCACTCAAATTATTCCTGGAAGTGCTGCATGGAACTCAAAACAACTGGACGAGGGGGATTGTATCGATCAAATTGAATTATTGAATGGGAAGAAATATTTAATAGGTATTGATACCGATCAAGAGATATATGAGGCTTTTGTTTCTAAACAAAACG
>JAYTLG010000215.1:0-2903 GCA_043729555.1 Cytophaga sp. | reverse complement strand
CCCAATGGGTTTCGACTCCTTTGGTTTGCCAGCTGAACAATACGCAGTACAAACAGGTCAACACCCTGCAATAACGACCCAACAAAATATTGCGCGTTATATTGAGCAACTGAATAAGATTGGCTTCTCATTTGATTGGGACAGAGAAATCCGTACCAGCGATCCTACTTATTACAAATGGACACAATGGATTTTCATTCAATTATTCAATCACTGGTACAATAAAGATACAGATAAAGCAGAAGCGATATCCAATTTGATTGCGCATTTTGAAAAGCAAGGAAACTCTGGTATTCATGCGGCATCAGACGAAAATATCCCAACCTTCACTGAAGCTGAATGGAAATCCTATTCAGAAAAAGAACAAAGCGATATTTTATTACGATATCGTTTAACTTATTTATCTGAAACAATGGTAAACTGGTGTCCTGGCTTGGGTACCGTATTAGCCAACGAAGAAGTAAAAGAATGCTTATCTGAACGTGGCGGTTTCCCCGTTGAACGTAAGAAAATGAAGCAATGGAGCATGCGCATTACTGCTTATGCAGACCGTTTGCTTAAAGGACTTGACGGCATTGATTGGCCAGAAGCAATGAAGGATATGCAACGCTATTGGATTGGAAAATCCCTTGGTGCGATGCTAACATTCAAAGTGAGTGACAAAGACATGGAATTAACTGTCTTTACAACACGTATTGATACAACCTTTGGTGTAACCTATGTATCCATTGCTCCAGAGCACGAATGGATTTCAGCATTAACTTCTGCAGAACAAAAAGGTGCAGTTGAAGAATATGTATTAAAAGCAAAAAACAGATCTGAACGCGATCGCATGAGCGATGTAAAGACTGTCTCTGGTTGCTTTACGGGATCGTATGTAACAAACCCATTCAACAATAAAAAAATACCAGTATGGATTGCTGACTATGTATTAGCAGGCTACGGGACAGGTGTTGTAATGGCGGTACCGTCTTCAGACGAACGGGATTATAAATTTGCAACGCATTACAACTTGCCAATCATTGCTGTTCAAGAAGGCGCACATACCGATATTACTCAAGAAGATTTTGATCCGAAAGCAGGGACAATGATAAACTCAGGGTTCTTAAACGGTTTAACAGTTAAAGAAGCAATTCCGAAAGCAATTGAATTTATAGAAGAACATAAATTTGGTTTCGCAAAGATTAATTTCAAAATGCGCGATTCCATCTTCGGTCGCCAGCGGTATTGGGGCGAACCTATTCCCTTATATTACAAAAATGACATTCCATATGTTTTGGACGAAGCTCAATTGCCTTTGGTATTACCAGCAATTGATGAATACAAACCTACTGAAACAGGCGAGCCACCACTAGCGCGCAATAAAGCGTTTGCTGACAATGGATATGAACTTAGTACCATGCCAGGCTGGGCAGGTTCTAGCTGGTATTTCATGCGTTACATGGACCCTAAAAATACAGATGTCTTAGCTGCTTCCGATAAGATTAATTATTGGGGACAAGTAGATTTATACATGGGTGGTGCAGAACATGCAACGGGCCATTTATTGTATTCTCGCTTCTGGAATAAATTCTTGTTTGACATGGGCATCACACCAAATGATGAGCCATTTGCAAAGTTGATTAACCAAGGAATGATTCAAGGTGTTTCGAAGTTTGCATATCGAATCAATGGTACAAATAAATTTGTATCGGCTGGTTTGAAAAAAGAATACGATACAACACCGATACATGTTGATGTTAGCATTGTTAATAATGATGCATTAGATACAGAAGCATTCAAAAAGTGGAGACCTGATTTTGCTTCTGTAGAATTTATACTAGAAGACAATATATATCTTTGTGGTTCGGAAATTGAAAAAATGTCGAAGTCGAAATTCAATGTTGTCAACCCAGATGATATTGTAAACAAATACGGTGCAGATACCTTACGTATGTACGAAATGTTCTTAGGTCCTTTGGAGCAATCCAAGCCATGGAATACAAACGGGATTGAAGGTGTATATAAATTCTTAAATCGTTTCTGGAGATTATTCCACAATGCAGAAAGCGCTTTCCAAGTAAGCGATGCAGTACCGAGTGCGGAAGAACTGAAGGTATTGCATAAAACATTGAAACGCGTGGAAGAAGATATTGAACGTTTCTCATTCAATACACCTGTAAGCACGTTTATGATTTGTGTAAACGAATTAGGTGCATTGAAATGCAACAAACGTGGGGTACTTGAGCCTTTAGTGATAGCACTTTCACCATTGGCGCCACATATTGCTGAAGAGTTGTGGTCGTTATTAGGCCATACAACATCCGTTGTACATGCCACCTATCCTACATGGGATGAAAAATATCTTATTGAAAGCAATCACGAATATCCGATTTCAATCAATGGTAAAATGCGCGCAAAATTAAACTTACCTGTCGACATGTCGCCTGCAGACGTTGAGAAACAAGTGCTCGCGAATGATGTTGTACAAAAATGGTTGGAAGGCAAAGAGCCTAAAAAGATCATTGTCATCCAAAATAAAATTGTAAATGTTGTTATGTAACGCTATTATATTTTACAATTCCCATATAATAAAAAAGGAAGCTATTAGCCTCCTTTTTTTATTATATGTAATCTCAATCGTAATTAGTAAGACAAGAAATCAGCACATTCTTTCTTAATTACTTCTTGAGTTTTGTTGGCTTTAACACCATCAACAATTTTTTTGATTAATACACCAGCAACAGCCATACGGATACCTAACTTAATAGCTAATTCAGTACAGAAATCGATTTTTTGATCTTCATCATCATCGTTTGCTTGAATCATCAAAGCACATTCATACACACGATCAAAACGTAATGAATCGTTTTCTGGAGCTTTAAATTTGATTTTATCCTCACTGCGAATAATATCTTTTACAC
>JAYTLG010000214.1:0-3758 GCA_043729555.1 Cytophaga sp. | reverse complement strand
GAATCTAAGCTGCAACAGCCTGTCTCCTTTTTGCTGCCACCGACATTTGCATAATCCCATGTTTTCATTGTCATGCCGATAACTTCATAGCCTTGTTCGTGCAACATTACTGCCGCAACCGAACTATCTATTCCGCCACTCATGGCAACTAATACTCTTCCTTTTTTACTCATTTTCAATGAATTCCTTTCGCAACAAGGTTGTAACCCTTAAAAGCGCTTCTTAGTTTCTTTTATTATTAGCAAATTTATGCATAAATTATCCCATATTTAGATTTTAATCATAGAAGATCATACATAAATGGGATTAACGATTCCGGTAATACTTGATTCGGTAAATAATTTGTCCGATGCGAGATATGCCGCAGGCATGGGTGTAGACCTCATGAGTTTTGAAGTGGAAGAAGGCACGGAACGTTATGTTTCTCCAGACTTATATAAAGCTATTACCTCTTGGTTATCAGGCATTAAAACCGTTGCATCGGTTTCAATACTTAATCCTAGTACAATGGCTACTATTCAAGAATTCTATCAACCCGATTTTATTCAATTCGAATCCATCGAAGGTATTTCGCACCACGATTTATCTGCCATTGCGAGCATTCAAAAAATCACCCTTTCTCCGGATAATATCCAAACAATAGATACTCAAATTTTTGAAGAGGCATCGTATGTTTTTTTGGAAGCATCTGATTGGAATGATTGGAGAACAGAACACGCAAACATAAGCCGCATTAATAATTTACAAAATATCCTTTGGGCTTTACCTGTAGAGAAAGAAGATGTGGAACTCATACATTCTTTAAATTTGAAAGGCATTGCACTGAAAGGTGGAGATGAACAACGTCCGGGTTGGAAAGACTTGGATCAATTGATTGACATATTAGAAGCATTAGAAGAAAATTAATTATACCCTATGAAAAGCTCAATCTTTACACTTACATTAAGTCCTGCTTTTGATAAGTCTACATCTGTTGATCATGTATTACCTGAACATAAATTACGTTGTGACAACCCCATTTACCAACCTGGTGGTGGTGGTATCAACGTTTCTAGAGCTATAAAAAAGATTGGAGGTACATCAGTTGCGCTTTATCCAATTGGTGGCGATTCTGGTAATCATTTTAAAGCTTTATTAACCGAAGAAGGAATTGAGCAAATTACTTTTCAGGTTAAAAATTGGACGCGCGAAAACTTCATCGTTGTGGAGCGTTCAACCAATCACCAATTCCGTTTTGGTATGCCTGGGACGGAAATTTATAAAGAAGAATGGGAACAAATGTTGGCGGTTATTCAAGATCCCAATAATACATTTGAATATTTTGTCGTTAGCGGCAGCACGCCTAAAGGTGTTCCGAATGAATTTTATACGCGTTTGGCGCAAATTGTTCGTCAAAAAAATGCACGTTTAATCTTAGATACTTCTGGCGATGCCTTAAAACATTCCCTTAAAGAAGGTATTTATTTGTGCAAGCCGAACATCAATGAATTAAGTGAAATTGTAGGCAAAAATTTAATCACGAAGGCACAACAAGAAGCCGCAGCCTTGGAAATCATCAAGGATGGTAAAGTTGAAATCCTAGTGGTTTCATTGGGTGCCGACGGCGCACTTATTGCGTCGAAAGAAGGTATTCACTATGCTGTGCCGCCAAAGGTAGAAAAGAAAAGCACGGTAGGTGCTGGCGACAGCATGGTAGCAGGTATGACATTGGCTCTATCAAAAAACAAGGGTCATGCAGATGTTATTAAATACGGCGTTGCTTGTGGTACTGCTGCAACAATGAATTTTGGTACCGAACTGTGTAAGTTGGAAGATGTAGAACGCATCTACAAAAGCTTAGGCGGTAAGTAAACATACATGTATTGATTCAATTCCTATGAGTAATCAACAAATACAAACTCCAACAACGAACGGAATGCCTTCAGGTATTCCGTTTATTGTTGGTAACGAAGCTGCAGAACGTTTTAGCTTTTATGGCATGCGTGCTATCCTAGCTGTTTTCATGACCAGTTATTTAAACATGACTGAAAGTGCTGCCACAGAATGGGGACACACATTTAATTCAGCGGTTTATTTTACACCCATATTAGGAGCTTTTTTAGCGGATATCTTTATAGGTAAGTATCGAACCATTTTGTTGCTTTCATTATTGTATTGTTGTGGCCATTTGGTATTGGCATTAAATGAAACGAAGGACGGATTGTATTGGGGCTTAGTGCTTATATCTATTGGCGCTGGTGGAATAAAACCTTGTGTATCGGCACATGTAGGCGATCAGTTTAGTGCTAAAAATAAGCATTTAATAGAAAAAGTATTTTCTGTCTTTTATTTCGCAGTCAATTTTGGTTCCTTATTTAGCACCTTATTGACTCCTTATTTATTAGAGCATTACGGACCTGCTTATGCTTTTGGCTTGCCAGGTATATTGATGTTTATCGCTACATTTATTTTCTGGATGGGTCGAAAAAAATTCGTGCACGTCCCTCCTTTTGGCAAAGCGTATTTCAAAACTGTTTTTGGCAAAGAAGGCTTAACGGCTATTGGTCGATTGCTCTTTATATACGCATTCATTGCAATCTTCTGGGCACTGTACGATCAACATTCTAGTACGTGGGTATATCAATCTAAAAGTGCTTTTTTAATTAAGGACTTAAACTTTTTTGGACTGTTTGAATTTACACTTTTACCTTCTCAGATACAGGTTGTAAATCCAATTTTGGTACTTGCACTCATTCCGTTGTCTGCATTTTTCATTTATCCAGTGCTGAATAAAATTATTCCATTAAGGCCTTTAATAAAAATATTGATCGGTATGTTTCTTTGTTCCGCTGCCTTTTTATTGGCGGCTTATATTGAGAAGCGAATTTCTACAGGTATTGAAACAAGTGTGTGGTGGCAGTTCTTAGCCTATTTCATTTTAACCATGGCTGAAGTAATGGTTTCGATTACAGCATTGGAGTTTTCATATACGCAGGCACCCAATCAAATGAAATCAACGGTGATGGGTATTTTTATGTTTTCAATCTCACTCGGCAACATCTTGGTAGCTGTAGTTTCAAATTACAACAACCAACATTATGAAGTTGTGACGGCAGAAGCTGGTTCAACGACATATATTTCAATAAAAGATTACACCCCCGTTAAAGGTGAGAAGATAGAATTTGAAGAAGGTGTTGGTCTATATATACTTCAGAAAGCTCCCGGGAAAAAGACGATCGATACAATTCCCCTTACAGGAACGTATTTAGTTGGACAGGTAGATGCGACTTCCAAGCAATTCACGCTGGAAGATAATGGATGGAATACTATTCAAACAATTAAAAAAACAGCCATCCCCAAGGACTATAAAGTAGCATTTCATCGATTTAAGCACGAGTCTTACTTCTATATGTATGCCCTATTAATGTTTGTAACGGCAGTATTATTCATTGGTGTAGCTGTTAAATACAAAGGAAAAACTTACATTCAAGGAGCCTCAGAATAGGTGTTCCTTGAATATTTTCTATAGAAATTTCTTTATATCGATTAATTAATGTACTTTTGCATGTCTTTTGAGTAATGCGTTGGCAAATGGCCAACTTAATTCACAAGGAATGTACGTGTAACGTACCGCTGATAAAATACCATCCCCCTGTAGTCTCGAGGTAGACTATGTCGTGTGTCAATCTGTTTCTAAGATTAATAGATTTTGATGTCCCAAGGTATTTTTTCATTACACCTTTCGGATATATTATGTAATCTAGAAAAGACGACGAAAT
>JAYTLG010000213.1:0-1676 GCA_043729555.1 Cytophaga sp. | reverse complement strand
ACGGATGTGAGACTGGAATTTTAGCCAACAAATCCTCTTCATCTTTTTTTGTATGCAGTAAAACAGCAAATGCTTTATTGCCATCTCTACCCGCACGGCCAGCTTCTTGAAAATACCCTTCAATTGAATCGGGCACATCCATGTGAACCACCAAGCGTACATCGGGTTTATCTACCCCCATTCCAAAGGCATTGGTTGCAACCATAACACGTACTTTATTTTTCATAAAGATATCTTGCCGTTTGTTGCGTTCCTGGTGATCTAAGCCACCATGGTAAAACTCCGTTGGAATGTTTTGTCTATTTAAAAACTCTGCAATGCGCACCACACGCGCACGGGTATTGGCGTATACGATTGCAATGCCCGGTATCTTTTGTAGCATAGACACCAATCGTTTCTCTTTATTTTCTTCGTACAAACACGAATAGGATAAATTCGTTCGTGTAAAACTTTGTGTAAATACGTTTGGATCTTGTAGGGACAACTGCTCCATAATATCGCTCAATACCATTTCGTTTGCCGTTGCTGTTAAAGCAACCATCGGTACATAGGGTAAAATGTTGCGGATAGCAGCAATCTCTCTGTAAGCAGGTCTGAAGTCGTGCCCCCATTCGGAGATGCAATGCGCTTCGTCTATTGCAATACAAGTCACATTCATTTTCTGAACGCGCTCTTGAAACAAATCCGATTTCAACCGTTCGGGCGAAACGTAGAGTAATTTTATAGAACCGTAAATACAATTATCTAGTGCAATATCAATCTCTGTTTTTCGCATTCCTGAATGAATGGCAACTGCAAGTATACCTCGGTTGCGCAATTGCTCTACCTGATCTTTCATCAAAGCAATAAGCGGGCTGATTACAAGTACAATCCCTTCTTGCGCCAATGCAGGTACTTGATAACAAATAGACTTACCGCCACCGGTAGGCAGTAGTGCTACGGTGTCGTTCTTTTCTAAAATAGAATTAATAATATTTTCCTGAAGTGGTCGGAAGTTGGAGTGTCCCCAATAGGTTTTGAGAATTTCATAAATTGAAGTGCTCATACCCTGCTGAAATTTATATTATAACGCCGTCCTTCATCACCACCTTGCGGTCGGATAAGTTGGCAAGTTTTTCATTGTGTGTTACTATCACAAATGTTTGATTGTATGTTTTACGTAAATCAAAAAATAGCTGATGCAATTCTTCTGCATTGTGTGTATCCAAGTTGCCACTTGGTTCGTCTGCAAATACAATCAAAGGTTCGTTGATCAATGCACGCGCTACTGCCACACGTTGTTGTTCGCCACCCGACAATTGATTCGGGTAATGCGAGAAGCGATGTGATAACCCCAAAAATGAAAGTAATTCTTTTGCGCGTGCTTCAGATACTTTCAAATCCTTTTTACCAATCATGGCAGGCAATAGTACATTTTCTACCGCTGTAAATTCTGGCAATAAATTATGAAATTGAAATATAAAACCAATATGTTGATTTCTAAATGCAGACAATACTTTGTCGTTCATCGAAGAAATTTCTTGTCCGTTAATCTCAACCCAACCTTCATCTGTTTTATCTAAACTACCTAAAATATGTAACAAGGTACTTTTACCAGCACCCGATGCACCAACGATGGAAACGACTTCTCCTTTTTGAACCGAAAAGTCAATTCCTTTTAGTACATCTACGTTACC
>JAYTLG010000212.1:0-7398 GCA_043729555.1 Cytophaga sp. | reverse complement strand
CTTTCCTTATACAGCACAACCTTTTTAGTATTTGCAGTTGTAACATCCGGTATATTCTTTTTCTTAATTAAACGTTTAGGCAAAGCTGCTTTAGCAACTAGTATGGATGAATCTAAACAGAAATATGGATTTGTAAATTGGTTACAAAATTTATATCAGTCTATTAAAAAAAATGATTCTGAAGTAACAAATGAAATCATTCTTAAAAACACGAACGATCACCTTCTGCAATACATTCAGCACAAAAACGAACATTATAAAATCATTGACAGGCAGGTAAAGAGCATACTTTTATTTAAAATAATATTTACAGCAATAATATTATTTTTAGGTATCTGGCTGGTACAAAATGGCGTTTTCAATGTTGGACAATTTGTGGCAACCGAGATTGTATTAATCTTAATTATTAACGCAGTAGAAAAACTCGTTTTAAATCTAGATGTTGTTTATGATGTACTAACAGCTACAGAAAAGCTATACCAGATTTTTGATTTGGAAGAAAATACAACTGCTAAAAAAATACCCGATCATGATATTAAAGAACAATTAAAAAAACAAATTTACAATCATTCATACAGTATCGTTACAAAGCGAATTATATACGCAATAATAATCGGAGGCTGTATTATCATGTTCTTACCATGGAATCAAACAATTGAGTGCAATGGAAAAATAAGCACATTAAACCCTACTGATAGACCTCAAGAAATTCCGTCTAGAATTGCAGGACGCGTTGAAAGGTGGTATGTTAAAGAAGGTGATTTTATACGTAAAAATGACACGATTGCTTTTATTTCTGAAGTGAAAGATGACTATTTTGACCCTAAATTAATAGAGCGCACACAAACTCAATTACAAGCAAAAGAGTCTTCAATTATTTCGTATCAACAGAAAATCAATTCCATTAATTCGCAAATAGATGCTCTTAACTCAATCTTAAAATTAAAAGAAGAACAAACTCGAAATAAGTATAAACAAGCAAAAGTAAAAGTAGAGTCTGACAGTATTGATTTTATTTCGACCCAAAACAACTATCAAATTACCGAAGAACAATTCAAACGTTATGAAGAACTTCTTACGAAAGGTTTAATTTCTAAAACTGATTTTGAAAACCGAAAAACAAAAGTACAAGAAAGCTATTCAAAATTAATTGCGTCTGAAAATAAATGGATAAATAGTAAAAATGAATTAATCAATGCAATAATAGAAATCAGTTCAATAGAACAGGAATACAACGAAAAACTCATGAAAGCAGAGTCTGAAAAGTTTTCGGTTATGTCAACGTTATACGATACAGAAGCCAACCTTTCAAAAATGCAAAATCAATTAACAAACTATAACATCCGAAACTCTTACTATTATGTAACAGCACCACAAGATGGCTTTGTTATTAAATCATTTATCCAAGGTGTAGGTGACATTGTAAAAGAAGGCACTTCGTTAATAAGCTTTGTTCCGAATAGCAATGAATTTTCTGTTGAAATGTATATTGAACCGCGAGATTTGCCTCTAGTACACACAGAAATGAATATCCAATTGGAATTTGACGGATGGCCAGCCTTTGTTTTTTCAGGGTGGCCTGGCATTAGCTTCGGAACATACCATGCAAACGTTGTATCAATCGACAAAGTAATTTCAGAAAATGGAAAATTTAGAATACTTGCCAACAAAGGAAAACAAGATTGGCCTCCATCTTCACAGGTAGGTGCTGGAGTAAGAGGCTTAATATTACTCAACAAAGTACCTGTTATTTATGAATTCTGGAGAAAAATAAATGGATTCCCGCCAGATTTCTATCAAAACAAAACAAAAAACAGCGAAACAGAATCAATAAAAAAACAACAGAAATGAAAATTTTATTTACAAGTATTATATTCATTATTTATACATGTGCTATAGCACAAACCCAATTAGGTTATAATGAATTTATTGAAAATGTAAAAAAAAACTACCCATTAATAACGCGCGCAAACAACATTTCAACAATTGGAAACATTCAATACCAATCGGCTCGTGGTGGATATGACCCTTTCTTAACAAGCGACTACGAAAACAAATATTTCAATTCAACAAATTACTATTCAATTTTTGACGCAAAAATAAAACAACCTATCTATACGTCACAATACATAACGGCTGGCTATCAACATACTCAAGGAGCGTATTTAAACCCACAAAACTATCTTCCTAGTAATGGCACACCCTTTATAGGCGTTGAAGCTTCGCTGTTACAAGGTTTAACAATTGATAAAAGACGAGCCGATGTTTTAAAAGGGGCAGGCTATAAAGATTATTACGAAGCAGAAAAAAATACTATAACCAACACTGTTTTATTTCAAGCCTCTGTTGCCTACTTTGACTGGGTATTTTCATGTAAGGAATTAAGCCTTTACAATTTCTTTTCAGCACAAGCATACCAACGTTTTCTTGCTATAAAAACACTTTCTGAAGTGGGTGAATATGCAACGATTGATTCCATTGAAGCGAACATTTTATACGAAACAAGAAACCTTGATCGCCAATCAATCGTCATAGAAAATCAAAAAAAAGCATCTGAAATTATAGGTTTAACATGGGGCGAAAACAATCAAACCACCTCATATACAACAAACCTGCAACTACAAGATAGCTTAGAAACATATTATGCAAAATCCAAGGTACGCTACTATACACTCATTCAAGACTCAACAAACAACAACCCTATACTTGACCAGTACCAAGCTTACCAAACAATTTTAAATGTAGATAAAAAATACAAAGCTGAACTTATCAAACCTAAATTAGATATTAGCTACAACTTTTTATCAAATAATATTAACGGATTTGAAAATTCATTCAATTCAAATAATTATAAATGGGGCGTAAATTTTTCAGCACCGCTATTTCTAAGAACATCAAGAAATGATTTGAAGATATCCAAACTACACGCTTCGAATAATCAATTAGAATTATCGAACAAGACAAACGAATTGAATATTAAAGTAGAAGTACTTAAAACCAATACCGAACTTATCATAAAACAATTGGTAAATGCTGAAAAAAATGCACACTACAGCAAATTATTATTAGACGCAGAAAAAGAAAAATTTACTCAAGGCGAGAGTTCACTATTCCTGTTGAACACAAGAGAAACAAAGTGGATGGAAGCAGAATTAAAGCTAGCCGATTATAAATTAAAATTTATTAAAAATGTATTGGAAATGGAATATACGAAAGGTGAAATGTTGTATGAGTTATAATTATATCAATACAGGCTACCCCCTCTTCGAATGGCGAATAAACACCATGTTCCATATATAAAATGAAAACCAGCAACACCAACAAAAAGTGGATTGCAAATTGAAAATTGAAACGCACTAAAAAGCACAATCGACACAACCGAAAAATTATACAATGCAAGCCCCTTAATTACAGGTATTGCTTTTCCAGTATCTGAAACCAACCAACATATTAGAGCTATAGATATTAAGCCCCCCGCAATCATAGAAATAACAATAGCTGCACTTTCTGTAAGTGATTGTCCCATTAATAAATCAACCATAAATGCAGGTGCACATACAAGTCCTAAGCCTGTTAAAAACTCAATTACAGCGGTAGATTTCAATAAAAATTTCATACTATACATCAAAGAAAATAAATTAAAAATTCGACAAAACATCAAAACACGTGTATAATAATCAAACGTTATGCCCTCAAGATGTTGAACACGCGCAATTATGCCCCCATTCATTTGTGCCATCTGTAAAATACTCACGCTTCCAAATAGGTGCTTCGTGCTTTACACGATGAATAATATACTGATTGGCTTCATATGCTTCCTTGCGATGACGAGAAGCTGTAATAACTACCACTGCAGCGCCGCTTACATCGACTCTGCCTGCACGATGAATACACAGCGCCATTTTTAAATTCCATTTAGCTGAAGCCTCTAATAAAATATCATGAATCATCTTTTCAGCCAATGATTCGTGCACTTCGTAATCGAGATACACAACTTCTTTATTGGTATTCGTACGCACTTCACCGCTAAATAAAACAATAGCACCAGCTTCGGGATGATGGTAATCTTTTAACAAATCGACTGGAAAAATATCAACCGACGATATATGTTTATTATTAACCACCACTTGAGGGAGGGATAACGAATATGTTGTCATAGTTTTTTATTTCTTGATCGAAGGATACTATTTCATGTTCAGAAGAGAACCGGCATGCTGCAAGCACTTCAGATGCTGCAGGATATTTTTCTTGTAACAATAGTTGCAACTGTTGCACCGTAGCAATGGTATCGTTACTCAGTTCAAACTGAACAGGCATATATTCTTTTAGCGATGCAAATACATGTATTTTCATCGATTAACCTCCTAAATATTTCATTGTTATTTCACTACCGGTAAAACGATCTTGTTTTTGAGCTAGTGCTTCTTCTAAAGAATGTATGATTGAATCTTTTGTATGGGTGCGAATATCAATGCCTTCAGTGGCACTGATGCATCCATATATTTTTCCGAAACTATCTAAACGTAACCGATTGCAATCCGAACAAAAAGGCTCTGACTCATTTGCGATAATACCAAAAGCCATACCCTTACTTGTTTGCCAATATGTTGCGGTATTGGAAGTAGCGCGCTCCATTTTAGCAACCGATGTAACGGCCGAAATCTTTTCGACAATTTCATCCATTCCAAAAAAATGATCGGTTTCATTGTAATGCAAATACCCCATCTTCATTAATTCTAAATAACGAATAGAGATATTTCTACTTGAAGCGTATTCTAATAAGGGAATTATTTGATGGTCATTAATACCTCTTAATACAACGGTATTTATTTTAACTTCTAACCCTTTTGCAATAGAATTTTCAATTGCATACAAAACGGTTCGAAGGTCATGCACTTTGGTAATGGATCTAAAAATGGTTGGATCCAATGCATCCAAAGAAATATTAATGGACTTTAATCCTGCTTCAATCAGATCATCCAACAAAGGTGACAATTTCAATCCGTTTGTTGTTAATTTTATATCTGTAATTCCTAATTCAACAATACCTTTGATTAATGCTGCAATATCTTGGAACAATAAAGGTTCACCACCAGTCAAACGAATGGTCTTTAAACCTACATTCGCATGAATATTTTTAATGATGGAAAGATACTCCGCAGTAGTTAAAGTTGTATTTTTTTTGGGTGTTTGAACAATGCCCGGTGTTACACAATACACACAGGCCATGTTACAGATAGATGTTAAACTAACCCGTAACGTTTTAAATTCTCTACCAAATGTATCTTGTATTAGCGTATTATGCATGTTCAGCCTTAAATCCTGCAAACAAGTTAAAGCCTTTTTTTGAATTTGAACAGATAGAACAGCAATAATTTTCTGGCAAATCAGTAAACAGTGTACCCGCAACAATACCTTCATCGGGGTCGCCGTATGTAGGGTCATAGATCGTTAAGCACGTACTGCATTGGTATGCTAATTCAAAATTCACCTTTGGTTTAACAACTTTAGGCGTAACAACTTCTTTAACAGTAATCTTATCGCTTTTAGCTTTTTTCTTGGTATAATATTCTTGTGTTAAAAAGCTGATAAACTCAGGTAAGTTTTTCTTCTGAATATAATCCATAAAAGATTTGTCAACAGGATTATTGGGGTTGAAGTTTTCTTTATATCGGATGTGATATACTGGAAAAAAAATACGCCCAAACAAGGTAAACATAGGCTGTTCAACAATTTTAATCGAATAAAAGTTGTCGTTTGGTTCATTATTAACACCAATAATCAAACCTTCAGTACGCTTATCGTTTTTTCTGAAATAATCGTTTACATACGAACGGATATAATTACTATTTCTATTCCATTCGTTCATATTCCAATTCAACTCGTGAGCAGCATGTCCTGTATTTACATCAAACAAGCCTAATAAATTCTCCCAATATGGAAGTCGTTTATCACTAATATTTTTGATCATAAAACTATCCCATGGTGTAATATAGATCGTACCTACATTAGACTCTAAGGCTTCTACACAAAAGGCATCTATAAATGAAATTGGAAAAACGTTATACTTATCAAAAATTCCCAACCATTGTACATTTCCATTACTATGCACCCCTTCAATTGGAAAGAAATGATAATCTGGTATTGACGGATATAAATCTGCATTTTTAAAATTCCATGTATCCAATTGATACAATTCATTCATCAATTCAGAAAGCTTAATCGCATCTTGAGATTCAATGCATGTTTGTACAAACATACTGAAGCTTGCTATTTTATCCGATTGAATTAAGATTGGCATCCATCCTTGTTCTTTCTGTTTCGGAAGCGAAAAATACACATTCCAATAACCTTCGTGAGCCGATGCAATAAAATTCAATACCCCTGTAAACAAAGGGATGGCATATTGTATAGGATCAACAATATTTATAGCAATACTCGGTTGAAAATCGAAGCTTTGCAATACATCTTTATACTCACCTTCGGTTAACCAAACATGTGTATTCAAAATATCTTTTGTAAGTGCTGAACTAATAATATTAAATCGATCGTGCACACCTACTGTATATGACAGAGACATTAATCCGATACGTGTTCTGAATCGTTCAAGAGTGTCTTCAAGAATTGAAAAACGAATTTCTTGTCTATTTCCTAACTGCAAACTAGTAGCACCATATCGTTGTGCAATCATTGCAATCTTTCTCAATTCACCTGGAGAAACAATTCCTCCATTACAATAAATTTCTACAGATATATACTTAGACATAAGAGGCAACAGGCTTAGAAGTTTCTAATTCAGCATTCATTCGATCTAAAATCGCTTTCACTTCAGGTTTACAACTGCCACAACCTGTACCTGCCCCTGTAGAATTGCAAATAGATCCGATGTCCTTACAACCACCTCTTATTGCATTCTCAATATTTCCACTACCAACTGTATTACAAGAACAAACCAAAGCACCTAAAACAGGTTCTTTTGATATTGAGCCTGACATCAATAGACTATGACGTTTTTCACCAAGTTCAACGCCAGATTTAATCCAATCTCTAAATTCATTAAATTCAGATTTGTCTCCAATCAATATTGCACCAACAAGTCGATCATTGTGCACAATACATTTTTTGTAATACTTACGTGTTTTATCTAAGAAAATAATTTCTTCATACTCTGGATTGTTTGGCGTTTCGACCATTCCTATAGAACACAACTCAACGCCATGTACTTTAAGAATATTCATACTTAAAGTACTTTCGTAATTAGATGTTGTGCTACCATTCAAATATTCTGCCAATACGTTTGCTTGTTCTTCAGCAGCAGCAGTAATACCAAACAAACCTCCATTGCGTTCTGCAATTTCGCCCATTGCATACACAAACTCATTAGATGTTTGCAAGTGC
>JAYTLG010000211.1:0-6322 GCA_043729555.1 Cytophaga sp. | reverse complement strand
AGACCCAATTTCTTCAATATTTTTAATGGTCGGTCGGCGCGAAAGTACGCCACCAATACCATATGTTGATCTCTCAATTGAATGTAATCTGGAATTTTCGCCTTGCCTTTCACTTTGATAATAAACATATCAGAGCCAACAGGTGTGCTTACGAAAATATCTTCTTCCATGTGTGTTAGAGCGGTGTTGGTGTCTTTCTACGAATTTAATCATAGAAAGACAAATACCAATTTTTTATAAATGAATTAACCGTTTGCTTTTTTATGATCTGCTAAAAACTTAGCTAAACCGCTATCGGTAAGTGGGTGATTTAACAATGCTGTGATTACATTCAATGGACATGTAACAACATCTGCACCTACTTCAGCACAGCTGATTAAGTGCATGGTGTGGCGTACAGAGGCAGCCAATACTTCTGTTGGGTAATCGTAGTTTCTATAGATACCTACTATTTGTGCAATCAACTCCATACCATCTTGTGAGATGTCGTCCAAACGACCGATGAATGGCGATACATACGTTGCGCCAGCTTTAGCAGCAAGCAATGCTTGACCAGCCGAAAATACAAGTGTACAGTTGGTGCGGATACCTTTTTGAGAAAAATATTTAATTGCTTTGATACCGTCTTTTATCATGGGTATTTTAACAACAATTTTTGGGTCGATTGTGATAAGCTCTTCGCCTTCTGCAATCATACCTTTATAGTCTGTAGCAATAACCTCTGCGCTTACGTCGCCATCTACAATATCGCAGATAGCCTTGTAATGTCTAAAAACATTGTCTTTTCCAGAGATGCCTTCTTTAGCCATTAATGAAGGGTTTGTTGTAACACCATCTAAAATCCCAAGCTCTTGTGCTTCTCTGATTTCGTTAAGATTGGCTGTATCAATAAAGAATTTCATATTAATATATTGTTGTTAAAAGGTATGCGATAATAAACTGAACTTGATTGTACTCGATTCCATACAAAATGTTTGGCTTAACGGTTAAACGTTTGCCTCAATCGCACGGGAACGAAGTTAAATAATTGAATCTAAGATAAGAACAGAATTTGACTAAAAGAAGAGGAAAAAATAAAAAGGTAAACTGAATATCGCACCGCTACAACCACTTATCCTTGCTTCCTTCCGGACCTGGGGAGGTTCATAGGAGCTGGTCGTACCAGTCTACCTTCACAAAGGTAGGAAAAATAAGTGAGTAAGCAAATACAAAATCTGAAATGGCCTGAATTTGACGCTACAGCATTGATTTGATGCTGGTAATTAAGCCATTAAAGTTTTATTGGGCTCTTTGTATTTGATAGGATCGAGTTACTTTTTGAAAACAACAGCCGATTTTAATGGAGCATGAGGCTTCTATTCCATTTTTATTTTTAACTTGATTCTAAAATGGACAGCTGTTATTTGTTCCATATTTTATTAATCTGAATATATTCTTATGGCTTGGGAGTGGCTCATCAATATTAAAAATATTGCGGATATCGTTTCGTCGTTGGGCGCATTGGTGAAAAATAATAGGGCAACCAGTGATTTACTTATCCGAGAACTTAAAATTAATATTAAAGCATTTGAGACTGTACAGAAGACAAAACAAATCGATTATGATAAGTTATTGAGTTTGTTAAAAAATCAGTGTATTAAAGAGGCACGCGAATCCCGATTTTCATTTCTGACAATGAAAAAAGGGGACTTCGAAAAGAAACATATTCGAGATGAACGGAATCTTAGATATGAAGGTAAAAATTGTGAATGGCTTTTTAAAAATATTGATGAAAAAATTGAAGATCTGCGAAATCAATTAAGTTATCATGGATCGCTTCAGCAGATGGATAAAACAAATATTGCATTACAGTTTTCGAATCTGTTTTACAAATTAAAATTACTTGCTGATTTTCTAAATCATCATTAATGCATTCAATACAATATGGTTTCTTTAAGTGAAAAACATTACTGAAATTTTAAAGTCCTTAACATTATTTAACTGACGACATAGAAATACAAATAGCTATGAAAGAAATTACTCAAGAAGACATTGCACACTTATCTCAAACATCAAGTAGAATAACGTATGTCGATAAGGTAGAAGACCTTTCTACAGATTCATTGGTGTCCTTAACGCAATATGCCGATGCATATGTGCTAGAAGTGCGTTGTGGTAAAATTGATTTAATAAAATTGTTTTTAAGCGATGATGTTAAATTGATTCATTCAAAATTTGAAAACTATGCACATACGCTACATGAAAAGAGAAATCCTTTTTCAGATAATGGTATGTCGAAATCGGAACTAAAAGAGTTGGCCAAACAATTAGGTAATCCCGCTGGGGAATACGGAACACAAATTGGAACGATGATGAATGAAACGAATGTTTCCATGATTCGAAAAACGTTTGAATTCTTTGCTCCAAAGGACAATGACTGCATTTTGGAATTGGGTCATGGAAATGCACATCATTTGAAGGAATTGTATGGTCTTGCTTCAAATCTAAGGTATACCGGTTTAGATATTTCTAAGTTGATGAAAAAAGAAGCCGAAGCTTACTGTAAGGAAAGTGGATTGCAAGCTACTTCAACGTTTCATTTGTATGATGGTATAACAATTCCACTTGAGACCAATAGTTTTGATAAGATATTTACCGTGAATACGCTGTACTTTTGGACAGACCCCATGAAATTAATGGGAGAGTTATATCGCGTACTGAAGCCAAATGGCCTGCTTAGTGTCACATTTGTGCACGAAGAAACAATGAATCAAATGCCGTTTACGGAGTATGGTTTTACAAAGTATGACGATGTAAAATTTAAAAATTTGCTCGTTGATTATCCCTTTCATTCGGTTGAATTAAACTTGCAATCAGAATTTATTAAGAGTGAATTCTTTGGTCAGATCGAACGCAAGTTTTTTGTAGCAAGCTTAGTGAAATAAAAATAGTAGATATAGAAGTAGTATGATGGGAGTGATCACATCAATCCTATTATACTACTACTTAAATGAAAGGTTTAATTTTTTAGCTACTTCTGCTGTACAAAAAAGATAATTGTAATAATCACTTTTACTTAGGCTGCCTACTTGACGCACACTTCCCAATTCATCAATATTAAAATAGAGATAGTTTAAATCTTTTACTTGCGTTTCTATTTTGTGTCCAATTTCGTCGGTTAGTATCTCAATAAGCATGGTAGGTTTGAATACGTTTAAATATTCTGAAAATCCTTCCAACACTTCTGCTTCATGCGTTTCAACATCAATTTTAATGAGATCTATTTTAGAAAGTTTATTTTCTTTGATGAACGTATCCAGTGTACTTGTTTGAATAATAGATTCGATGACTTTGGTGTCGTTTGAATACATATTTTTATTGACCGTTACCGAATAGGTGTGTGCGGAATCGGTGTCATAGATTGTAGCTGTTCCGTTAGCATTTGAAATAGCTCGTTCGTATGTTTTAATATCTAAGCTGTTTAATGTTATGTTTTCGCGCAGTTTTTGATACACGCGTTTTACGGGTTCAAATGCATAAACGGAAGCACTTGGTTGTATGGTTTTTGCTACCAATGAATACACTCCTGTGTTGGCACCAATATCAACGATTACGTCGGCATCTTTGCAAAGTGCAATCCATAATTTAATCGATTCTTTTTCCCAACCTTCGGTTAAACCACTCCAAAAAATAGCATTTTCCAATTGAAAACCATAATGCTTCATTTTGAATTTCTTAGCCGAATCTATTTTTACCGTAAATACATCTTTAAAATGAAGGTGTCGATAGATTGTCTCACTTGGTGTCCATACAAATTTCAATAATGAAAATAATTCTTTTTTAAAAGGTAAGAGGTTGTATATCTTTTTTAACAAGGCTTTCATTGTATCTGTATTTACGTTGTAATGATGTTCTTAATGTTTACTATATAAAAAAACGACTTCAAATAATATAATTACTGGAAGTCGTTTCTGTTATGAATTATTTCAAGGGGTGTTAGACAAATATTTTACGATTCACATCAAATTTTTCCAAGTAATCGGCCACTCTTCGAACAAACATACCACCTAATGATCCGTCAATTGCACGGTGATCGTACGAGTGTGATAAGAACATCATGTGGCGAATGCCTAAGGTGTCGCCTTGAGCTGTTTCGATTACGGCAGGTTTTTTAACTACAGCACCCAATGCTAATATTGCAGCTTGTGGCTGGACAATGATGGGTGTACCCATTAAATTTCCAAACGAACCAACATTCGAGATGGTGTATGTGCCACCTGTTAAGTCGTCGGCTGTTAATTTATTTTGACGCGCGCGTTTCGCTAAGTCGTTTACTTTTTTTGTTAAACCAACAATGTTTAATTGGTCTGCATTTTTAATTACAGGAACAATTAAATTTCCATTTGGCAAAGCTACTGCAATGCCAATATTGATGTCTTTTTTTAATAAAATTTTATCGTCTTCAATCGAGATGTTTACCATTGGGTAATCTTTAATGGCTTTAACAACAGCTTCAATAAAAATAGGCGTAAATGTTAAGGCAACACTTTCACGTTCCATGAAATCTGTTTTCCACCGGTTTCTCCAATATACAATGTTGGTTACATCCGCTTCCACAAAAGAGGTAACGTGTGGTGAGATGCGTTTTGATTCAACCATGCGGTCTGCTATCATTTTACGCATGCGATCCATTTGTATAATCTCAACATTGCCACTTGCAGAAGTAGATGGCTTGCTCACATAAGCAGGCTCTTTAATCGCGCCGTTTGTAGAAGGCTGCGGCGCTTCTGCTGTTTGTACAGCTGCAGCAACTTTACCTTCTTTTTTTGCTTGAATGTAATCAAACAAATCGTTTTTGGTTACGCGACCATCTTTACCAGTACCTGTAATTGTTTCAACTTCCGATAAAGAAATATTTTCTTGACGCGCGATATTTAATACCAAAGGAGAATAAAATTTCCCTCCCTTTGCATTTGTATGTTGTATGTGTGTATTAGTAGGAGCGATAGGAGTAGAAACAACAGGTTTCTGTTCAACGACTGTTTGTTGTTGGGCAATCGTTGTAGTTGGTGCTGTTTCAACAGGAGTATTGATACTAGCTGCTGTAACATCTGTTTCAATGATTGCAATGGCTGTGCCAACTTGAATAACGTCACCTTTGTTGGCACGTATTTCTTTTAAAATTCCATTGTATGGAGAAGGTACTTCGGTATCAACTTTATCTGTGGCTACTTCCAATACGGATTCGTCCTGCTGGATACGATCACCTGGCTTTTTTAACCACGTTAAAATCGTACCTTCCATTACACTTTCTCCCATTTTGGGCATTACCAATTCAACCAAAGCCATTGATGACAGAATTTTGTTTTTCTTACTAAACACAAAAATACGCTTTTTTTATTAAGACACACCCTTTTTGTGCAATCCTTCCTTCAGATTAATAGCCTTTTGGTGAGTATTTTAAGAAAATAAAGACAATTAAGTGTTTAATTCTTGGCGGATTAAATTTAAGATAGCCAAACTGGTCATTCGTATATTGATTTCTCGGATCGTTGACAGTTGTAGTTTTTTGCTCACAACTTTTTCTGCATCGGCATAAGCAATCCAAATGGTGCCTACGGGTTTTTCGGCTGTTCCACCATCGGGACCAGCAATTCCACTTGCAGCAACACCAATAGAAGTCCCCAATTTTAAGCGCACTTCTTTCGCCATAATCTCTACTGTTTGCTGACTAACGGCACCATGTTGTTGTAAAATGCCACTCGGCACATCTAATAATTGTGTTTTGATGGTATTTTGATAAGCTATAATGGAGCCGAAATAGTAGGCTGAAGAACCAGGTTCGGACGTTAGCAAATGCGAGAGATAGCCACCCGTGCAACTTTCAGCAGTAGCAATGGTTTTGTTTTTTGATTTCAATAATTTCCCAACAGCAGATTGAATCGTTTCTTCGTCGAAACCATATACGTAGGTTTGAATCATCGGTACTACAGCATCAATCTGATCTTGTATTTCTTTTTGTAAGGTCGCTTCATCTTCACCAACAGCAGTTAATCGCAAACGTACTTCGCCTGCAGATGGTAAATAGGCCAAACCAATATGCTTGGGCAATGCATTTTCCCAATCAATAATTATTTCTGCAAGTGTGGATTCGCCGATGCCGCCTGTTTTAATCAAGCGATGTACAATGGTGGGTGTTTCAAAACGATTTTTAATTTTATCGAATCCAAATTCACTTAAAATATTTTTCATTTCATAGGGCACACCAGGCAATGAAATATAAACAACATTGTTTACATCCACCCACATACCTGGAGCTGTTCCGTATGAATTTTTTACAACC
>JAYTLG010000210.1:0-6886 GCA_043729555.1 Cytophaga sp. | reverse complement strand
TGGGGTCGACAGGAATTGACAGGTTGAGTGATTACGTGTGTAAGCATGCAGGCTCATGGGATGAGAGCCTTAAAAGATAGTTCTAAAACATAATTGGCGAAGATTCTTACGCCATGGCTGCTTAATTACAAACTCAGTTTGTAATATAAAGCGTTGAGTGGAGCTCTTAAGAAGAGCACCCGGCCACATCTCTCGTTTCTTACGCGCTACGGGAAGTGGATTGAAGTGTCGAACAGTAGAGCTAGGTAAACAGAAGTTGCGGCTGTTTAGCGAAATTAAGTAACTAAGGCTATAGTTGGGTGCCGGTGACCTGCTACAACTCGAAAATCAACAGTCGGCTAAGCATGTAGAAGATTCGATAGTGGCCTTCTCTGGACGAGAGTTCGAATCTCTCCGACTCCACAGAATAAGACCTAACTAGTTGATTATTAGTTAGGTCTTTGTTTTTCGTTCCAACACTGTTCCAACATTTACCCCATTTTATCCATAAGGTCATCAACTGCTTCATCATCAAAAGAGGCTAAATACTTCTCGTTGGTTGAAATGCTTGAATGCCCTAAGGCTTTACTGATCGCGTAAATATCCTTTGTTTGCTTACGTGCATTGTCAGCGAAAGAGTGGCGCGCCATGTGTGTATGGATATTCTTTTCAATATCGTTCTGGGTTGGAAATAGCTTTAAGTTATAATTAATTTGAGCCCTGATTGATTCAATTTTTTTATGAAAACGATTGCCGAAATTTTCTACATCGCCTTCTTTTAGAAACGGGAATATACAGCCTTTTTTCTTTTTATCTAATGTCGGCGTTCACCACCTCTAACCTAACCACACATCAACCTGTTGTTGTGCCATCGGCCAACAACTCACTAAAAATATATGACTAAAAATAAAACCATTCAATGCCCGAACTGCAATTCCACAGAGGTTTCAAAGCCAAGATTGTCGGCAAGCGCGTTTGTAATTTCTTTTTTATTGATTGGAATCCCCATCCCCTTTATGAGTAAAATGGTGCATTTTTTTGATTGTGAGCATTTAAATACAAAAAATAATATCCTATCCCAGAGCTGTATTATCTCAACTTATAAGCCATCTTACTTGCCGAATATTCTACAAAATAGAAATCACCACTGATATATCCCGTAGTTGGGAACTCCTCGCCGTTGTGAACAATATCAAACAAATGCAGTTGAATAGCAACTAAAATGGACTTGGCAAATTTGGGTGCTTTCGATGTAAATGGTTCTCCGATATCGATACTAGCACCATTTTCAATATTGATTCGTATATCTTCAACAAAGGGTATTTTTATTTTTGTATGAATTCCTTTTGGGTCAATCGTATGAATAATCAAAGAATTTCCAACACGTGTTAGTTGGTCAATGTTTTTATCTATAAAACCACAAAGGGTGCTTTTAGCCAATTTGCTTAATGTTGGGTCGCGACGATAAAGATTAGAGAATTCGATACCGGATATATAGTCGCCATTCTTAAATTTTGAAAAAAATGTAGTTATGCGAATGCGTGAATTGAATTTGTCCATAAGTGGAATGTCTGAAGCTTTCAATTCACGGCCTTTTGGTAATTTCGAAATAGGTATTACAGCCGCCTTTTCGTGTTCAAACAAAATGGCTTCTTCTTCATCGTTCAAATCGATGTTGTTAATCGATTTGAAATTATGTGTTTTTTTTGTGGTTGCATTTGGATTAAGTGTGGCAACTGTACTGCGTACTATGGAACCATCAATCAATGTATCTGTAATAACAGTAGAATCCGTATTCGTTTCGTAATTTGTGAGTACGGTGGAGTCTTTTTCCAATACATTATTATTGAATTTAACCGACTCAATAGGCATGGAGTATATTTTTGTTAAGTCATCGCTAAATAAAAAAATACACGCCCATATTGCGATGCATAAAGCAGATAGGATTGTGAATATTAGATCGGTTCGTTTTGAAAGCATGATTGAATGACTGTATTGGAAACAAAAAAGACTGTATTATGGTCAATAAAACAGTCTTTTAATTGGTTTGGTATCGGATTAACTTAATTTGTTTACCGCTTTAATATCCTGAATACGAAGCATATTTAAGTAGACACGGTCTACATCAGTTGCTTCTGTTTCAAATTCAATTGTACAAGTTGCATTTAGACCATCTGTTTGCTTATAGTTTAAACTAATTACAGATAAACCTCTTTTACGGATTGGTAATAAGATACGGTCAATTGTCTCAGGTGAGTGTTGGCACTCGATTTGCCAGTTATTTCGAACTTTCATGGCTACTATTGCTTGGGTTATTGTATTTAACTACAAACAAATATAAGCATAAAATGTTTTTTTTTAAATAAAAAACGAATTTCATTTAGCCTTCTGAGTGTCTGCAATCTATAAATTTCGTAGTTTTACGCCTTATTAGATTTGTTATAAAGATGGCATTTTCGTTAGATTCTGTTTTAAGGGATAATATTAAGAAGGCAAAGCCGTATTCTTCGGCTCGTGATGAGTATAAAGGTACTGAAGGTATTTTTTTGGATGCCAATGAAAATCCATTTGGTTCGGTAACAAAAAAGATTGTTAATCGCTATCCAGACCCTTTGCAACGAGATGTAAAAGATGCACTTTCTAAAGTGAAAAACGTTCCTGCTGAAAATATTTTCTTGGGAAATGGAAGTGACGAGCCTATCGATTTATTGATTCGTGCTACCTGTCAACCTGGGGTCGATAATATCATCATATTGCCGCCTACGTATGGTATGTATGAAGTGAGTGCAGGTATCAATGATGTGGAGATGGTGATTGTGCCACTTACAAAAGAATTTAATTTGAACACGGACGCAATTTTAGCTGCCGTGAATTCAAAAACGAAAATTATATTTATTTGTTCCCCAAATAATCCAACAGGTAATATCATGAACGAAGATAAGGTGAAACAAATCCTTACTTCATTTTCAGGTATTGTAGTGGTTGACGAAGCATACATCGATTTTGCAGATACTCCAGGCTTTGTTCCGTTGTTGAATCAATATCCAAACCTAGTTGTCTTGCAAACATTCTCAAAAGCATGGGGGATGGCCGCTTTGCGTTTGGGTGTTGCATTTGCTTCCAAAGAAATTATTTCAGTTTTGAATAAAATCAAACCTCCCTATAACATCAATTTATTGACACAAGAATGTGCAATGGAGGCATTACAAAATGTTTCTGAAAAGGATCGAATGGTGCGCTTGATTTTAGAACAGCGCGATTGGTTGCGTAATGAATTAAGCAAACTTGCCTTGTGTTTAGAATTATATCCATCTGATGCAAATTTTATTTTAATGCGTACCGCCGACGGTAAAAAAGTGTATGATTATTTAGTACAACATACCGTAATTACGCGCGATCGTTCTAAAGTTATGTTGTGTGAAGGATGTGTGCGAATTACAGTAGGTACATCTGAAGAAAACAAAAAAGTTATTGCCGTTTTGAAAACGTTTTAATTCCATTTGATAGATATCGATTATGAAAAAGAAAGCATTATTTATTGATCGAGATGGTACGATTATTAAAGAACCTGCCGACGAACAAATAGATTCATTAGAGAAGTTGGAGTTTTTACCACGAGTATTAACAGCCCTTTCTAAAATAGCTATTGAGTCGGATTATGAATTGGTGATGGTTACCAATCAAGATGGTTTAGGTACAAATTCTTTTCCAGAAGAAACGTTTTGGCCTGCGCAGAACAAAATGTTGAAAATATTAGAAGGCGAAGGTATTATATTTAAACGCATACATGTTGATCGTTCATTTCCTAAAGACAACTCACCTGCGCGTAAGCCGGGCACAGCAATGTTAACAGAATACATGAATGGCAACTACGATCTTGAAAATAGTTTTGTAATTGGAGATCGTTTAACAGATGTTCAGCTGGCAAAAAATCTTGGAGCAAAAGCAATATACATCACTCCGTCTACCAACGCTACGGATTGGGGCTTAGGCGAATTGAAATACGCACTCGCTACAGATGATTGGATGGAGATTTATAAATTTCTTATCAAGTCTGAACGTATAGCACGTGTAAACAGAAAGACAAACGAAACAGATATAAATATTTATTTGGATCTGGATGGTGAAGGTAAAGGTGTTATGAATACAGGCCTTGGTTTCTTTGATCACATGTTAGATCAATTGTGTAAGCACTCGGGTATTGATTTAAGTATTGATGTGAAAGGCGACTTACACATCGACGAACATCATACCATTGAAGATACTGCTTTAGCATTAGGCGAAGCATTTTTGTTGGCATTGGGCACCAAGCGCGGAATTGACCGTTATGGCTTCTTATTACCAATGGACGAAGCCTTGGCACAAGTAGCAATTGATTTCTCTGGTAGAAGTTGGTTGGTATGGGATGCTGAATACAAAAGAGAGAAAATAGGAGACATGCCTACGGAAATGTTTTTCCATTTCTTTAAATCATTCTGCGATACAGCAAAATGCAATTTAAATATTAAGGTTGAAGGAGATAACGAGCATCATAAAATTGAAGCGACCTTTAAAGGTTTAGCAAAAGCAATTAAAGCTGCCATTCGTAAAGATCCAGCAAATACACGCATACCGAGTACAAAAGGTGTGTTGTAAGATGCGATTTGTTAATCGTATTGGCAATAGTTTGTCGTGGTTGTGTCTTTTCGACCAACCACTTGTTGGCTATGTGGTTGGTCGGAAAGATACAACCACGGCTATTTAGCCTTAAAACTTATTACTTAAGAAATGAAATTAGCAATCGTTAAATACAATGCTGGCAATATTCAATCCGTCATTTACGCCTTGAACAGATTGGGTATAGATCCAATCTTAACAGATGATGTAGAGGAGTTGAAGTCGGCTGATAAAATTCTATTTCCTGGGCAAGGTGAAGCATCCAATGCGATGAATTACCTTCGTAATAAGGGATTAGATAAAGTAATAAAGGATTTAAAACAACCGGTCTTTGGTATTTGTATCGGACAACAATTATTGTGTTCGCATTCAGAAGAAAACGATACCGAATGTTTGGGTATTATTCCTGCAAAGGTTAAAAAATTTCCAGCTTTGGATAAGGTGCCTCAAATTGGTTGGAATACAATCACTGATTTGAAAAGCCCCTTATTTAAAGGTGTCAACGAAAATAGTTATGTGTATTTTGTACACAGTTATTATGTTGAAGCCAATCCGTATCAAATTGGTACGACAGATTACATTTTACCTTATGCATGTGCATTGCAAAAAGACAATTTCTATGCCGTGCAATTTCACCCAGAAAAAAGCAGTGAAGTAGGCGAACAGATCTTAAAAAACTTTATAGAGTTGTAGTTGCTTAGAACATTTTTACACTTCACACTTCACACTCAAAACTTTACACTTTTAAATGATACAAATAATTCCTGCAATAGATATAATAGACGGTAAATGTGTTCGATTAACACAAGGCGATTACAATCAGAAAAAAGAGTACCACTCCAATCCGGTTGAAGTTGCTAAAATGTTTGAAGATGCTGGTATTAAACGCTTGCATGTAGTTGATTTGGATGGCGCTAAGAAAAAGCAAATTGTAAATCATAAAGTACTTGAAGGCATTACTGGTGCTACGAATTTATCTGTTGATTTTGGTGGTGGCTTACAATCAGACGAAGATTTAAAAATAGCTTTCGATGCAGGTGCAAAACAAATTACCGCAGGAAGCATCGCCGTAAAGGATCCTAAGAAAGTGCAAGATTGGTTGCAGAAGTTTGGCGCAGATAAAATTATTTTAGGTGCCGATGCTAAAGATGGTATGGTTGCTGTGCACGGCTGGCAAGAAACATCGGAGCTAAGCATTCAACAGTTAATGAATCAATTTATTCCTTTTGGAATATCGTATTCTATTTGTACCGATGTAGCGAAAGACGGACTGTTGCAAGGTCCTTCGTTTGACCTATATGCAAAATTGGGTGCTGAATTTCCTCAGATCAATTGGATCGCAAGCGGGGGCGTTTCTAAATTTTCAGATTTAGAGCTTCTAAATGAAATGGGTGTGTATGGTGTTATTGTTGGTAAAGCATTTTACGAAGGAATAATTACATTAAAACAATTGGCGCAGTTTAATGCTTAATGCATAAGGCGTAGTGTGACTGCACCCGTTCGTCGTTGTGTCACCGCCATCGACCAACCACAAGCAGAGTAGGTGTTTGTAGTTGGTCGAAAAAATACAAACACGGAGAGGATAATCTAAACAACAGAGGAAAGATTATCGTTTTATACTGAAATTGTTCTTCTTGTATTTTGTACTCTCTACTTTGTACTTTCTTAAAAATTATTACTTTACACTTAATACTTAAAGCATTGCTAACAAAACGCATCATACCTTGCCTCGATGTCAAAGATGGCAAAACCGTTAAAGGTGTTAATTTCTTAAACCTAAGAGATGCCGGGGATCCTGTAGAATTGGGTGCTTTGTATTCTCAACAAGGAGCAGATGAATTGGTGTTTCTTGATATAACGGCAACATTAGAAAAAAGAAAGACTTTGGTTGATCTTGTGAAACGTGTTGCGCAAAATATTAATATTCCATTTACAATCGGTGGCGGCATCGGTTCTATTGAAGATGTATCTGCATGTTTAAATGCTGGTGCCGATAAGGTTTCAATAAATTCTTCTGCAATAAATAATCCGTCATTGATAGATGAGTTGTCTAAAGAATTTGGAAATCAATGCATCGTCGTTGCTATTGATACACGTTTTGTAGATGAACACAATGTAGTGCATTCGCATGGTGGCACTAAACCTACACGTTTGGATACCATTCAATGGGCGAAAGAAATGCAAGAGCGTGGAGCAGGGGAGTTATTATTAACATCCATGGATCACGATGGTACGAAAGCTGGTTTTGCAA
>JAYTLG010000209.1:0-4488 GCA_043729555.1 Cytophaga sp. | reverse complement strand
TGGATAAATGAAAATAAGCACCGCTATCCAAATAACATAAACGACAAACAACGAATATCCATAATTTTGTGTCATAGCTTCTATATCAACGGATGGAAAGCTTTCTTTGACTGCTTCGTGTCGGCTTATAATAAGCAATAGTATTGCCAACAGATGAATAACGAATAAATGAATAATGTAGAAGAATAGAGATGTTTTCCCAAATAATTTCAAATAGTTATTCAGTTTAGATTCACCTCCCTTTATTTTGTAAGCCAAATAAAAGATGATTGCAAGCATGATGAGTATATAATCCAAGGACATTGGATATTTTGTAACATTCAAAAAGCTGAAAATTGTTTTGTGTATGTGTTGGTTGAATACCCATGGATTGGGGTCTCCGTATTCATTTAGTATGCGGATGGAGATAAACGATAGTAAAAGAATGAGCGACATTCTTTTAAATAATCCTCTCCGCACGACTTCCGTTTCATCTGTGAACCAATTGCCCATTCCGTAGCCCAGACATATTAAGCCATACATGGGTAAGATCGGATATAATATTTTAACACTAAAGCCGGATGTTACTACTACCAAACCTGTTCGTTGTAATATGTGCCATACCAATGAGCCGAAACCTGTGTCCCCCACAATTATGGTATCGAGCAGGTTGTGTCCAAGAATGATTGCAACGCCTAGTATTAATAGGTATTGATGTTGTATCCACAAACTTAATGCAAGTAAGATCATGCATAATCCCAATGCCCAAATAACCAAGAGTGCAATGTTTGAATAATCGAGATTGAAATGCCAAGCAAGTTTTACGAGTGTAAACTCAAGCGCAATTAAAATCAAACCTCGGCTTAATAAATACGTGCGTGTTTTTGCCAGCCCATTTTTATTGAAATAGATATAAGCGGATACGCCTGTTAACCAAACAAAACCAGGTGCACAGATGTGGGTGACCCAACGTGTTGTGAATAATGCAAACGTTGTTTTGTCGGGATCTGTTGGATTGAATGCCCATGCATCAAAGAGAAAAAAATCACGTACGTGATCTAATGCCATTAATGCTATAAATATTCCACGTAGTATATCTATGGATTGTATTCGATTATCTTGAATCGTATCGGGTATCAGCGTATTATTCACTGTCTGTGTTGGGTGGGGTATATGCAGCGTCGGGTATGTAAAAATACACATGACGCAATTTTTGTTTATTCTTTGCTAGGTCGAATTGAATCAAACCTGTTTCTGTTTTATGGTCGTGCACGGCTTTTAAACCTTTGTATGATAAGAACTCAAGCGCATCGTTTGTAGAGTTGCAATTGTATCGCAACAGTCCGCTACCATTGCCACTTAGTTTTATCACATTGCAAAGTACTACGTATCGTTTGAAGTGAAAGGTTTCGAGCTCTTTGAGACCAAGCTGTGCGCAGGCATATGCTTTTTCGAAGTGGGCCACAAGACTCACTGGGTTTGTCCGCAAAATTGTATCGGCCAACTCAATGGCTTCTTTATATTTTGCAGCTTGATTGAGTGGTTTAATTAAATTTTCTTTGAACTCATTTTCCTTTGAAAAATATACGTCCGTTGTTTGATAGCCGTAATAAATGAGTTGAAAGTCTTCGATGGCAAGTGTTGTATCTGATTGTAGAAAACGTTCTGTAAGGCTCTTGTAACCGCCTTTTTCAGTAAGCAATAGTTTTGTGCGTATGGTGTCGACTTGTGCAGAAAGTGCAAGTGAAAACAATAGTGCTAAAACCGTTGCTGCAGACTTAATCATTTATTTTACATTTTGAACCACTTCTACACCAATAGAGGATATTCCGTTAAGTGTATCTATGCGCATGCTTTGCTCAATACGAAGCGTATATACTCCAGGCTTAGTGAATTTTTGCGTGCTGTCAGATAATATTTTATAGTCGAACTGATTCCCAAATCCTGCGCCATATGGTTCTCCAGAAGCTGCATGAAATAAATCCATCCCTTGCAATTTCTTAGAAAGCATATTTCCTTTTTCATCTAGGATGATGCGGTTTACCCATAGATTGTAATATGGGTAATCGCTGTTGTATCGAATATTATAAAACAGTTGATAGCTTGCATCCGCATTCGTAATTTCGAATGGGAAATCCATCTGTGTTTTTTGTGTCCAATAGTTGGGCATGTCGATTTTAGATTCTGTAATAACTGCAGGGTTTGTACATGCACATACAAACAAGCTTGAAACGAATAGTAGTATGTTTGTGATTTTATTCATTTTATTCTTCCGTATTCGTTGATGAACCATCCGTAGGATGTTGGTTGCTATTTTGTCTTCGAGGGAAATGGCTCGGCGGATTGTTCGACAACTTTATCGAATCACTTGATTCGTTCGATGGATCTTTTTTAACTATCGAATGCATATTCTCATTTCTATTTTCGACCTTTGGTTTAGGCTCGGTTGAACTCAGCTGCGAATTTTGACGTGCAGGTCTTTGGCTACCTTCTGGCTTGTTAGCAGGTGTAGGCTCTTGATTTACGCGCTGCGGACGGTTTGTCTGTGGTTGCTTATTTATAGGTGTCGTTTCACTCGGCTGCGACTTCTCTTCGCTTGATGGGTTTGGAGAAACGCGTTGCGGTCTAGTGTTAGACGCAGGTTTGTTTTCTGGAGTTTCATTTCGTTCGTTGCGCACTTCCGAATCTTTTTTATCTGTTGGTTGCTGACTATGTTGTGGTCTAGAAGGCTGATTGTTGTTCCTTCTATTATTTTGATTTCTATTTTGGTTGTTATTATTATTGTTGCGCGGCTCGTCATTTTTAGAGGGTGACGAAGGTGCAGCTTGCTCTGAATTGTTTGTAGTATTGGTATTGTTTCTTTCAGAGCGCGGTGTGATGGTATGCTGTTTCGCAGGTCTATCCGAACTTTGCGGTGCATTCGCAACTCTTGGTTGTTGCGCCGTGTTGTCGCTTTGTTTGGTAAGAACAGGACGTTGCGTGCGGTCTGTACGATCCGTTCTGTCTGATGCATCGTCATTTGTACGCTTCTTCTTTTTCTTCTTATTTTTTGATTTGAATTTATCATCAAAACGAGAAAGTTCTTCTTTTTCACGAATCATAACGCGATCGTCTTTGATAACAATTTCGTTTGATTCCAACGTTGCAGGCGTTTTTCCTGCCTTGTTCATTTCAATAATTTCAACTACACGGTCAACCGGAATAGGGAACCAGTTTGTTTCGTCCTGGAAACCAAACCACATGATGCGTTTGAAGATATCCGTTTTTTGCAACGATGCATTTCCCATCGATGTTTTCAAAGGTGTTTCCAATTCTGGAATCCCTTTTAATGCATCGAGGTAGGTATCTAACTCATAGTTCAAGCAGCATTTTAATCTGCCGCATTGCCCCGAAAGCTTAGAAGGGTTTAGGGATAAGTTTTGATAACGCGCTGCAGACGTATTTACGTTTTTGAAATCTGTCAACCATGTTGAACAGCATAATTCTCTACCACATGAGCCAATACCACCTAGGCGAGCCGCTTCGTGACGCAAACTGATTTGCTTCATTTCAATACGAACCTTAAATTCGCCTGCAAGCATTTTAATGAGTTCACGGAAATCAACGCGGTCTTCAGCCGAATAATAAAAAGTAACTTTTGTATTGTCTGCTTGAAACTCTACATCTGAGAGTTTCATGCCGAGCTTTTGATCTACAATAATTTCGCGCGTGCGATACAACGAACTTGCTTCGCGATTTTTCGCTTGCTCAAATTTCTCTAAGTCTTTTTGAGATGCTTTACGATAGATGGATTTGATGTCATCGTTGTTAAGCACTTCTTTCTTTTTCATTTGCAAACGAACAATTTCGCCTTGCATAGAAACATAACCAATATGATGGCCAGACTGTACTTCAATAACTACAGCGTCGCCTGCATATAATTCAAGCGACTTCGAGTTTCTAAAAAACTCTTTTCTGCCATTTTTAAAACGAATTTCAATAATATCGAATGCTGGAAGGGCATCCAATTCCATATTGCCCAACCAATCAAATGAATTTAATTTATTACATCCACCAGAAGAGCATCCGCCTGAGCTGCATCCTCCTGTTTTTGTTGTGCTGCAACCGCCACCGGTGCCGCAACTTCCTGAACTACAAGACATATATATATATCGTTATTCCGAATTCTACACTAAAATACTACATAGGTGCCCCCTTTCGGGTGGGGTACCACTATTCAACCTAAAGATACATAAACAATGGGTATTTTGGGAATATTATTGACTCTAAGATGAAAAAGTATTGTTTTGCCAATAATGAGTAATTAAGCGTTTGTAATTTAGTTGGTTAGATTTAAGTATTTTTCGATTAAGATCATTCGTAAGACCACTTTTTTGTGTCCGCCGCGGCGGACGACGAATTGTAAATCACTTTGCGCAGATCACCAACAATCATGAATGCTAACTTTTAAGATTGGTTGGTTGTTGGTAGCCCGCGTTATTTTTGTTCGATTAACAATTAGTAGTTCTG
>JAYTLG010000208.1:0-18376 GCA_043729555.1 Cytophaga sp. | reverse complement strand
GTAAATGGATGCTTTCATTGGCAGCATAGATGCTGTCTGTACATCAACCGTTAAAAGGTCTTCAAACGGATTTGGATAACAACGAATGGCAGTATTTTTAGATCCATTTATTACAGCTAAGGGATCTACAACAATAGACACGGGTATAGATATAGAAGTACATCCAGATAAATCTTCAACTTGTACCGAATAATCTCCGCTTTGATCGGCAACAATAATTCGCGTATCAATATTAGGAAGCGCAATTCCGTTTAAAAACCACTGATAATTTAATCCTGCCGAAGAAGTAAGTACATTATTTGCACCGACTGTAATTACCGGTGGCGGTATGCATACGTGGATGGTATTGGAGAAAGATACACAACCATCGCTGCGAGATACTTTTATTTTGTAATCACCAGTTGCATTAACCAAGTATGATTGAGTTGTTGCGTTGGATATGGCAACGCCGTTTACATACCATTGATAGGCACTACCAGATGTGGAGTTTAGGAAACTTCCATTGGCTTGTATATGCGGAACAGGAATACAAACAGTTACTGGATCTGCTTGTACATTGCATCCGCTAGGTTCAGATATCTGTAAGGAATACTGTGCGTTGTCTACTACTTTATAAATCTGATTCGTAGCTCCTGTAATAAGTACGCCGTCTCTTAACCACTGATAAGAAAGAAATGCAGACGTTGAAATAAATTCATTGTCGACCGTTATTACAGGTTTTACAAGAGGTTTTACATTCACTGAATAGATAGCGGATGTACTTGTACATTTTGAATTGATGGAAATCACAACATTATAATTTCCAGAAGAAGTAACCATGTAATTTGCACTGTTGCCTCCGGATGTAATGGCTACATTATTTTTTCTCCATTGATAGATGAAGGCAGGATCTTGAACAGCAGAAAGCGTTACCTGATTTCCAGCACAGAATTCCAGAGCCCCTGTGTTAGTTATGGTATTGGGCGGAACAGAATATACATGCACTTGTACAATGTTAGAGGTGTCTGCGCAGCCAATGGTATTGAATACGCGTACAGCATAATCACCGCTTGTTTTGATTGTTACAATACGGCTATTCAAGTTTGTACTTATTTCGTTGGTAAACCATTCGTATGCTAATCCGGTGCCAGAAGTGGCATTCAATCTTACAGAATCTCCTATGCAGAAGGTTGCATTGCCTGTAGTCTGAATTGTTGCCACTGGAACGGAGAAGGCGGTAAGTGAAACGGTCGATGAGGTGTCGCGGCATTGGTTCATATCTGAAATGATTACACGATACGTGCCGGCCTGTTTTCCATAATAAACAGGCGCTTGAGCACTTGTTAGTGTGGTTCCGTTTCGCTGCCATATATAGGTGTACGTGCCAGTCGATGCATTGATGCGTACAGAATCATTCGCGCAGAAATTGCTGTTACCTGCAAGGGTGGCTGTAGCAAGGGGTTGAGGATTTATGGTAACGGTGAGGGTAGACGATTCACTACTGCAGTTAATGACATTCGTAATTTTTACATTGTATACACCGCTTTGTGTTGGTACGTATGCGTTGCCTGTTGCTGATGGCAGTGCTATTCCATCCTTCTGCCATTGAATCGTATTGTTTGATGCATTGGCGGATGTAGACAGCGTAGGAATTGAATAGGAACATGCAATGAGGTTGCCGCTGCTTGAAATGTTTGCTACAGGTGCTGAATTGATTAAGATGGTGTCTTCCAAAGAATAGGTACCACAATTCAATCTGTTTTTTACAAAGACTTTAAATCGACCACTCGTGTATGCTTTGTAAACAGGCAGTGTATCATTTGTAAGCAGTACACTATTTTTATACCACTGATATTTATGCGTGGTATTTATTGCAGTATTCATAACAACCGTGTCTCCCTGACAGATAATAAATTTTCCAGCTGGAGTAATCAGCGGTGCTGGTATAGGTTCGGCGATGGTTGTGAATGTTCGAGAAGAATCTCTACAACCGTGACTACTTAATAGTGCTACACGGTACGTGCCTGATATTGCTGTGATGTAACCTGCTAGTGTGTCTTTTATCAGCGGGGCCGAGCCGTTCACCATCCATTGGTATTTGTAGCCAAACGCTGCATTAAGTGTTACTTGTGCTCCTGTACAGAATTCAAGTTTGCCACTGATAAAAATGGATGTATCGGGTAATGGATTGATTGTAATAAAAATTTCTGGAGAATATTTAATGCATCCCAAAGCAGGATTGGTCGACTGTACCACGATTCTGTAGGATGCAGAATCTTTAGCGTAGAAATTTGCTGTAGTTGCTCCAGAAATATTTATTCCATTTTTCTGCCATTGATACATCAGTCCTGATCCAGAAACAGCTTGGAGTAATATAGAATCTTTTTTGCATGCAACGGTTTTTAATGGTTGATTAACACTTGCCTTGAAAAAAGGACAGTCGTCGATGCGTGCTACATAAGAGTTCAAACCTACACTGCTATTGCTTACTTTAATGCTATCTATTGTTATGGAGGTGTTGAAGTATCCCGTAATGAAAACCTGCGAAGAATCGTATGCAATTATATCAGCACCTAAATCTGTTTTCCCTTCTGCGTAGGATTGAAGCCATTGTGGTGTACCATCTTGTTTGTATTTAGCTACAAAAAATGTAAAGCCAGGCTTAGTTGTAATGCTTTTTGTGCCGGTTGTAAGTACAGCAGCTGTCGATGTTCTTTTTCCGAAGATACCGATTGCATATATGTCTCCGTAAATATCTCCTGATATGCCATATGTAACTGCTGCTGAATCCGCTGCAGGAACAGTAAGTGGTTTTACCCACTTCATTGCGCCTGATGTATCATAGCGTGCAACATACGCGCCGTAATTTGCAACCGTTGTTAAGATTGTTCCACCTAAGGTGTTATTGGTTTTATAATCTCCACCCAGCAAAAAATACTTTTGGTCTTTTTCAAGTTCTAAGGTATTTGCATGGGCAACATTTTCTTTTTTTATCCATTTCAATTTTCCAGTGGAATTGAATTTAGAAATAAAAATGCCCGAAGCACCTGTTGCTAAATTTATACTGTCTTGTTGAACAAAAACGGTATCGCTTGCATTGCCTGTTAAAAAAATATTTCCGTCTGTATCTTGCCACACATCTGTACCTTCAGCTCGAGATCCCGTGTTTTTATTTTTCGAAGATTTCGTCCAAAGGTAGGTGCCCGAAGCATTAAACTTCATTAAATAAAAAGTATTGTTCGTAGAAGTAAGCGTATCCTGATCGTCTGGAGAAATAATAGAACCTTTGTATTTTCCTGTAAATACCGTGCTGCCATCTGCTGCTGAAGTAATTGCTGCAGCTGTTATTTGATCTGAAGTGGAGCGGGTAAAATTATTTTTCACCCATAAAAAATTTCCGTTTAGATCGTAGCAGGCTACAAAGGCATCGCTTACAGGGGTGGTGTTGGTAATAACCGTGCTGCCAAACGTTAACGAACCTTTGTAATGGCCAGTCATAAATAGGGCAGTACTTGAAACCGAAATGCCTTTTATTTCAAATAAAGTATTTGTAACAGTTCCGATTAGTTGTCTTGACCAAAGGTATTGTCCGTTGGACGTATATTTAACAAGGTATCCATCATAGCGCGGTATTGCAAAGGGAGCTGTTGAAGTATCGCCGCAAGATGGGTTGTGTAGTGTGTCATTTTGAAGAATGAGGTCACAGGTAAATATCCCTGTTCCGTATACATTTCCTGAAGCATCGCGCGCTACAGCTTCCCCTAATGAAATGCTTCGTGTATTTCCGATATTGATCCATTGTGCTTCGGTCGTTTGAACAAAAGCATTACAAAGGAATAAGATCAAAAAGCAACGGAGTAGCATATTGTTCATTTTGTATTATTGAAATGTGGCGGTGTTGCCGATCGTGGTTTTCTGATTCATGATATCCAGAAGTGATCCTGTATATAGAAGCGTTTTGCCGTCGGCACTTATGAAATATAAGGGGTTGCTCACCTCTTTTATTTTTTTATCGAAGGTACATGTGAGTGTATAACGCGCACCTCTGAAAAGTTCGGTTGTAAGGCTATCATTCTTCGATGTAGAACCAGTAACATTTGCTTTAGAAATATCGTTGATTTTTTCAAAGCGTTTATTTTCATACGTGTAATGTGTTGATTCAATTGGCCCAGTATTACCACTGGCGTTGCGCAAAACGTTTATCGAGTTGTTTAATGATTCGATATTGGTAAAAGAATATTGTGCACCTATAATGTAATTTAAGGTATCGCAAATTGTTTGATAATCCGTAATTCCTGCAACGGCTTCCAAATTTGATTTTAGATTATCAAACTTGACTTTCATTTCCAAGAGTGGATTTGGCGTGGGCACCGATTTTTTTGCACGTGCAGAGGTATCTCCCATGGAACGCTGAAAGTCTCTGCTCATTGCAAAAAGAGGTTTCAACTGCGATACATCCATCAGAAAAGAATACGATCCAGAACCATCGTCATGGATGCGAATGTTTTCTTTGATTTCAAAACAGGAATAAAGGCAGCCTGTCAGTATACAGAAACAGAAGAGCCCGATGATACGTCTGATCATTGATATAGTATTTTGCATTCATGTGAATCCGAAACAATGCATTTCAGATTCGTGTTGGATTAAAAGGAGAAATATAATTACTGTACTAAAGCGAAAATAAAATGTATTTAACAGTATGATATTTAATACTTTGCAAAAGTACCTTTTTTAGAGCAACTTTCAATACATCTAAATAAAAAAATAGATAAGAAAGTGTGTCAATGTGAACAGGTTTTCATTTGCGTTGTTCCTATTGATCCGCCGCGATGCATAGGTCTCTTTAGATTAAATGAATATAATCGTTGTGTTACTATATTGCACAACGATTGAAAAGTGTTGAGGACAATATCGGCTGTATTACAAATTCCTTAACTTTACTCATAATTAAACTTAAAGGGTACGCATTTAGTGTACCCTTTAAGTTTTAATTATGAGTTGAAAACTATGAGAGAAAATGATCGTTTAAATATTACTTCGCAGGCGTAAATCTTGTAACCGTATTGGCTACAGGCATCGTTGTTTGCAAGTAGGTATAGATTGCTGCTAAGTCTTCGCGTGTCATTTTTGAATACATCAACCAAGGCATAACGGTGTTGAATTCTTTCGGGCCAACTTTAGCAGGCGTGTAGCTACTGTCTGCATACATTTTAAAACGATTGATGAATGCTTCTTCCGACCAATCACCAATACCTGTTCCTTTATCCGATGTGATGTTCGACGAACGTACCACACCATTTGGCATTGGGAATTCGAAACCACCTGCATACGTCATGCCTGGTAGTGGTTTGCCTTTGTCTTGTTTGGTATGGCATTCACCACACGCTGCAGCGTTTAACAAATATTTACCATACTCAACCTTATCTGTTTTTGAAGGAATCTCCTGTGGAGATGGAGCGGATGGAATGGTGCCAATAATAAAATTCATTGGAAAGTCAGACGAAGACGCCGGCACTTCATTCGCGATAGGTTTAAGTGTTCTTAAGTATGCAATGATGGAGTAAATATCTTTGGTTGCCATCTTACCATAATTTGGATGAGGCATTACCGGAAATAAAGGCGAACCATCTTTGCTCACACCCGAAGTGATGGCACGATACACTTCACCGTCCGTCCAGCTACCGATACCGGCAGGCGTAATGTTTTTAGAGTAGTAGGCACCCGGAAATCCAAAATCTTGATTAAAGATTTCACCACCCTTACCCCAGCTATCCATACGTGCTGGTCCTGCAAACTGCGACCAGTCACGAGTTGAGTGGCAATCCATACATACCGTTACCGAAGTTGCAAGATATTCGCCACGTTCAATCATTGCAGGGTCTGCAATAATGGTAATCTCTGGCGCTGGTCCAACATTTGGAAATGCTACTTTAAGATAGGTTAGAAAACCTGTGATGAGAATTGCAATCCCTGCAAATACAAAAAGTACAATACGAATAAATTTTTTCATGATGTTCTGTGAATGAAATAAAAGTTAACTGTTTTCAAAAATAAGAATTTAATAGTTGATTTTAAAATGGTAATTACAAAGTATTACAGACAACGGTATTCTGTTTGTTGTTCCGCTGCGCAAGCATTTGCGTGTGCCCCGCAATTTAGCCTCGAAGAGACCTCTGTTTTCTCATCATTTTTTAGTACGATTAAAGGATTGCAAGAAAGACAGGATTTCCTTTTGTCTGAATCAGGATTAAAGGATTTATAGATTAATCAGGATTACATTAATTCCGCCTTTGTTTCTTTTATTATTCGTATTTGACCCCTTCGGGTTGGGAGCTGCCAATCCTTGTAATGATTCTTTCGAAGTCGGCAACAATTTTCCTACATTTGAATCCTTTCGAATCGATACAGTCTTTGATTTCTTAATACGTACATGTGCAGCTCTGAACCCAGTGCGTTTCTTAAAACGTACATGTGGAGTCTAGACCCCATCGGGTCATCCGCCGCGGCTGAACGAATAATAAAAATACTCGCAACTGCTAATCGCACGTGCAGCCTCGAAGAGGCATTCATTTTCACCTAGCGGGCACAAGAAAATGCTTGCCTCAGCAGGGGGGATTGCCAATTAATGTATAAATGTCTTTTCTTTCAGCGTTGAAAAGTATAATTTGAAGATTCATACACAAATCAATAACGACTTATGAATAAATTATCCATGATTGCTAGCGTAATCGCATTATCGCTAACAACGCTTGTGTCTCAAGCACAAACATTAAAAACACCCGCACCAAGTTCTTCTCAAACTGTTAAGCAAGGTTTTGGCGTAGGTGATATCACAATTGATTATTCTCGTCCATCTGCTAAAGACCGTGTTATATATGGCGACCTAGTTCCATTTGGAAAAATGTGGCGTACAGGTGCAAATGCTGCTACTAAAATTACGTTCTCTGACGATGTTAAAGTAGAGGGTAAAGATGTAAAAGCTGGTACCTATGCTATTTATACAATCCCGAACAAAGATAGTTGGGAAGTAATCTTGTATTCTGATTTAACAATGGGTGGTAACACAACAAATTTCAAATCAGAAAACGAAGTACTTCGTGTTGTTGTTAAGTCTGTAACACTTGCGACTAAAGTTGAAACGTTTACAATTGAATTGGCTGATATGACAACGACTTCTACAACCTTGCAATTGGTGTGGGAGAAAACATTGGTGCCTGTAAAAATTACAACGGAGATCGATGCTGCAGTAATGAAAAACATTGAAACTGTAATGGCTGTTGATGCACGTCCGTATTTTCAAGCGGCAAATTATTATTATGAAAATAATAAAGATTTGAACCAAGCATTGATTTGGGTAAATAAAGCAGTAGAACAAAATCCAAAAGCATTTTGGGTGATGATGTTAAAAGCTCGTATCGAATTGAAATTAAACGATAAAAAAGCGGCAATTGCATCAGCTGAAAAAACAGTAGCAATGGCTACAGAAGCAAAAAATGATGACTATGTTAAAATGGGAAATCAATTAATTGCGGATGCGAATGCAAAAAAATAAGTAGTACCTGCTAACTTTTTAAACGATCGATGCCATTGCTTTAAGCGATGGCATCGGTCGTTTATGGGGGTAGGCGTTTCTGACTCGATATATATTATTTTTTATTTTGAGAGCGAGCCAGAGACTCTTATTCATGGAAGATCCTGCTTGTTATACTTGGGGCATCGCCCCAAGTTGTAATATGTCAGGCTTACAGCCTGAGCATTTGATGTGAACGATGAGATCGGATAAGCCTGTAAGGCTTTAATAGAATAGCTTGGGGCATCGCCCCAAGATTGGAGAGGGCTGTAGCGAAAACTTAAAACTTATTACATTATACTCATAAAAAATTACTATCTTATGTATATATACCCGATGCCATTAGAATACATTTGTGATGCAATTACTAGTTAAGATATTTACTTGGATTTTAAAACTCTTGAAAATCATTTTTGTGCAGCCCTTTATTTGGTATGCATCGCTTCCGATTTTCAAGAAAATTGTTGTAGGAGGATCGACAGTAGTAGGCACCTTTATTTTGATTGCGCTATTTCCTGTTTTGTTATTTTTTGCTGTATCATCTGGTATGTTGGGTAAGATTCCATCCGATACAGAATTACTTGCCATAAAAAATTATCAAGCTTCAGAAGTGTATTCGGCCGATAGTGTTTTACTTGGTCGATACTTTGTGGAAAATCGTTCGGATGCAAAATACGACGACGTATCACATTATTTATTTGATGCCATCATAGCTACGGAAGATGCACGTTTCTATAAGCATGGTGGTGTTGATACACGAAGTCTGTTGCGTGTGTTGTTTAAGTCTATTCTATTGCGACAACAAGCAGGTGGGGGCAGTACCATTACGCAGCAATTGGCTAAAAATTTATTTGGTCGAAAGAGTTATGGTTTTCTAACGATGCCTGTAAATAAAATTCGCGAAGCCATTATTGCCAATCAGCTTGAAACCTTATATTCGAAACAAGATATTTTGATGATGTATGTAAATACAGTTTCGTTTGGTGAAGATACCTATGGCATTAAAACATCGTCGCAACGGTTTTTTAATGTAAGTCCCGATCAATTATTAGCTGAGCAAGCGGCTGTGTTGGCGGGCATGCTTAAGTCGCCAACTTTATACAATCCAAGAACCAAACCTGCGAATGCGCTGCAACGAAGAAATGTGGTGTTGGAACAAATGGCTAAATACGATTATTTGTCGGCTGCTGAATTGGATAGTTTAACGCAAAAAAATCTAGTATTAAATTACACTCGATTGGATCACAGCGAAGGATTGGCACCTTACTTCCGCGATCAATTAAAAAATGAATTGTTAGTTGTATTGGCTCAATACAAAAAAGAAGATGGTTCGGCGTATGATTTGTATACCGATGGCTTAAAAATTTACACCACCATCGAATCGAAGTTACAAGTATATGCGGAAGCAGCAGCGGTGGAACATTTAAAACGCATTCAACCGATTTTACAAAGAGAATTACAACGAACCAATTTTTTCAATACACACAAGGCCTTGCTGGTAGCAGCATTGGAGCAAACACCTCGTTTTAAAGCACTCGAAGATCAAGGACTTTCTACAAAGGAAATCATGGCCGCCTTGCAAACGAAAGATACGTTGTCGATTAATACCTTGTACGGTGTGCAAGAACAATACATATCTCCGTCGGATTCTGTAAAGCTGATGTTGGGTTCTTTGCAGGTAAGTTTGTTAGCGGTCAACCCGCATTCGGGTGCCGTTTTAGCTTGGGTAGGTGGCGCAAATTACAAACAAATACAATTTGATCATGTGCATTCAAAACGACAAGTAGGTTCAATTTTTAAGCCTATTGTGTATGCACAAGCCTTGAAGTCTGGCATGCAGCCTTGCGAGTTTATTCCGAATCAAGAAATTACGTATTCGCAATACGATGATTGGACACCCAGCAATTCAAGTGAGCGTGTAAATGGAAAATATTCGATGGCGGGTGCACTTGCGAATTCCGTGAATACCATCAGTGTGCAGGTGTGTATGCGTGCGGGTATTCAACATGTAATTTCATTGGCGCGTTCGCTGGGTATCGAAAGTGACTTGCCTGAAAAACCTTCCATCGCATTAGGTACGGCAGATGTAAGTTTGTGGGAAATGATAGGCGCTTATACAGCTTTTGCAAATGATGGTAAAAAATCAACATTGCAATTTATTACTTCTGTCATTACAGAGAAAGGCACCAGGCTTTATTCTTCGAAATCTGTATCCACAACAATCTTTACCGCCGATCAAGCGCATCAACTGACCAATATGTTGTGCAATGTAGTCGACAAGGGGACGGCACATGAGTTACGCGATGTCTATGGTTTTACAGGAAGTATTGCGGGCAAAACAGGTACCACACAAGATCACAAAGATGGTTGGTTTATGGGCTACACCGCCGAACTGTTGGCAGGCGTGTGGGTAGGTGCAGATAATCCGGCGATACACTTTGCCAATATGAATCTAGGACGAGGTTCGGCAACCGCAATGCCTATATGGGCAGGCTTTTATAGACGCGTGCGTAAAGATCCTGCATATCGATATTTGACGCCCAATAATTTTCCGTATGAAAATGACATCACCTGCGAGATGTATAAAGACGATACATTTCTTGAAAAAATTTTACAAGGAAAAAATAAGAAGAACAACGCAACAGGTTTAGAAGAAAGCAAACGCGAGCGCACCAAGAAAACCAAAGGCGACAAAAAGTGAAAATAGCATGAGCTGGTTGTTTTAACTTGGGGCGCTGCCCCAAGCTTTGTTATGTCAGGCTTACAGCCTGAGCATTCGTTGAAATCCGATGTGAACGATGAGAGCGGAAAAGCCTGTAAGGCTTTAATATAATAGCTTGGGGCATCGCCCCAAGTATAGAGAAGCACGTAAGGTTCGTAGCTTACAGCTTTACACTTTACACTTATTACTTTCTTATCTTTTCGACTTCTTGAAAAATCCACGCCAGTGCTATCAATACAATGCATCCAAGTGCATTAAGCCACAGATAGGCCATTAGGTCATTCGTCCAGATGGCTACTACAATGATTTCGGTGATGATGGCTGCATAGAACACCGCATTTCCTTTTACACTTTTTAAATAAAAGGCTACTAAGAAAATTCCAAGAATGTTGCCATAGAACAAGGAGCCTAATTTATTTACTGCTTCAATAAGATTACCCAAATTGCCAGCATACAAAGCTACTAGTACACAGAAGACGCCCCATGCAGCCGTTGCCCAACGCGATGCGTCTAAGTATTTTTGAGGTGATGCGGCTTTGTTTACAAAGCGTTTGTAAAAATCAATCACAGAGGTTGATGCCAAGGAATTGATGCCGCTCGCTGTAGAACCCATGGATGCTAATAGAATGATTGCAATCAACAAACCAACCAAACCTACGGGTAGGTATTTGGTTACAAAACTTAAGAATACATAATTGGTATCGTTGGTGTCCGACAATAAATTGTTTTTTGTCATCAATACCGTCGCTTTTTGTTTTACATCTTTTGCAAGCGAGTCGTCTACGAGCAAATGATTTTGTGCAAGCTCAATGCCATCTTCTGCATCTGTTTTTATTGCTGTTAATAATTCGCTTGCATGTATTTTCTTCTGTTCGTAAATCAGATTGTGCTCGGCTTCTAGTGTTTGATAATCTTGTTTGTAGGTGCTTTCTTCAATTCTATTTACTTCTGTTTTGTTGAAGAATAAGGGAGGCGTATTGAATTGATAAAACACAAATACTAAAATGCCAATCAATAAAATTGAAAACTGCATTGGTATTTTAATCAAACTATTCATTATAAGTCCCAGTCTGCTTTCTTTAATCGACTTGCCTGTTAAGTAGCGCCCTACCTGAGATTGGTCGGTACCCAAATACGAAAGTTGTAAAAAGAAACCACCAATCAAACCCGACCAAATATTGTAGAGGTCTTTTATATCAAAACTCATATTGATGGGATTTAGTTTTTTTATTTTACCGGCAATGTGCAAGGAGTCGATGAAACCAACGTGTTCGGGTAATAAGTGCACAACCATAAAGGCTGCTACAAATAAGCCCGAGAAGATAATGGCCATCTGAAACATTTGTGTGTAAGCAACGGCTTTGGTTCCTCCGTACACGATATAACTAATTACAATGCCGCCAGTAAATAAAGTGGTGTAGGTAATGTGAATGTCGAGTATGGTTGATAAAATAATGGAGGGTGCGTAAATAGTAATGCCTGTTGATAGGCCGCGTTGTACTAAAAATAAAAAGGCGGTAAGCGAGCGGGTTTTGCTGTCAAATCGATTTTCTAAATATTCGTAGGCTGTATACACATTCAAGGATCTAAATATGGGAATGAATGTTTTGCATAAAATAACCGTTGCAATCGGTAAACCAAAATACAACTGAACAAAGCCCATACCATCGCTGAATGCTTGTCCGGGTAAGGCAATAAACGTAATGGCGCTTGCTTGTGTAGCCATCACCGATAAGCCTACTTGATACCAAGGAAGTTCTTGGTCGGCCAATAAATAGCCTTCAATATTTTGAGCACCTCTGCTTTTCCATAAACCATATAAAATAATACAGAGTAGTGTTATGCCCAATACCCACCAATCAATGCTGCTCATTTGAAATAAATTGTAAAGATGTAAAACGCAACCATCGTCAATAGCAACCATCCAAGAATAAATGCATACACATTATTCCAAGTGTTTAAAAACGGTGGTTTATCTTCTTGTTCAGACATTTTATTTGTTTTTAGGAATGCTCAAGATGTTTGTAAACAATCGGTAGGCACCGGGTACGCCAGCAGGTAATTCACGAAAGAAAACCAAACCCGTGTACACAAAATTTCCTTTCCCATACGGCGTAATAATCAAACTACCTTCATGTGGTTTTTCATTCGGATCGTTTATGGATAACAACGATTCGTAATGCGCGTCTACATCTGTTGCAAAATAAATTCCACGTTCTTGTACCCATCCGTTAAAATCACTGCTGTCGATTTTATTTGGATATTGAAATACGGTATGGTTCGGTTTTAAAATTCGTATTGTCGCATTTTCATCTGTAACGCGATCGCGGGAAATTGCAAATGGATACGGTCCCATCTTAGCAAGCAGCGGCCCGATGCGGTTGTTGGTATTGTATTGGACCACCAAATTTCCACCTTGTTCCACATACTTCATAAGCGTGTTATAATACACCTGTAAGCGGTCGTTGGTATTGTAGGCACGTATGCCCGTAACAATGGCGTCAAATTTTGATAAATTTCCTTGGTCTAAGATATCATCCGTTAAAATGGTCACGTTGTAGCCAACTTGTTTTAGGCAAGCTACTACATCGTCTCCTGCACCTGGGATGTAGCCAATGTTTTTACCTGCGATTGCAATGTTTAAATACACAATACTTGCTGTTGCATCACTTAAAATAAACTGGTAGGGGATGTGGTCGTACTCAATGCGCGTAATCCCTTTAGTAAGTATTTCATTGTTGATGTTTAGTACGGCTGTAATTTTTCCGTTCAAACTTTTTGCCGAAGCTTGAATGGTCGCGATAATAATTGCTTCATCCCCTTTGGCTGTTAAGTTGAAGTTTGTGTTGCTTGCCGTCATTTTCCAACCTTGTGGTAGGTTCCATGAAAGGCTACCGCTTGTATTTGCGGAGTTTGCTTTTACAACAAAGGAAATGGTTTTTGGAAGTGTGTCGTTAAACACATACACACGTTCGGATATGTTTACTGTTGCAGGTGGTAATACTTCAAGCGGCCTGTAGATTTCGCCTTTAACTGGGTCGGTGTATTTGTATACAATCGGACGATGAATAGAAAGGTTTAAATCTGCAATGCGAATATAAAGCGTTACTTTTTCTGCAGGCGCATTTTCTGCTTGTCCAATTAATAATTGATTTGAAACGGTGTACAAACCATTTGTGTGTTTTTCATTCAACCAATAAGGGTTCGAATAGGGTGTAGTTGCGAGAAGATTACTCGTATGTTTGAACGTATAAAGTTCATTCGTTTTTAATGTAACTGCTGTACTTGTGTCTGTATCTCGATCATCATATTTAATGCCATCTAATGTAACAGTGTTTTTATTTCTATTAATAATTTGAACGCTTGTTACAAGTTCCTTTCCGGGAATAGCAATGTAATCGCTGGCGTAGGCTTCAACCCAAAAGCCAGAGCAAGCCAATATAATTGTTTCGAGTTCTTTTGTCTTTTCAGTTTTCCATGTAGCAAGTGTTACATCACTTGTAGGAACTGCCTGTAGCTGCTTGTAGAATGCAACTAAATCGGGTAGGATGTATTCGGGTTGTTGTGCATTGTATTTCGCACTAATTTTTTCCAGTGTTTTAAAAAATTTTGTTGTTGCCGAAAAACGATTCCAACCAGTGTTTATGTTTTCAAAAATGTCTTGTTTGGCAGAATCACCAGCCAATTGCTTGAAATATTCAATGTTGTCGCCACGTGTTTTTGCGGTACCAAAACCTTGACTCTTATGCATGGAGCGGTTTTCAGAAGCAAGTTCTCCGTACGATTTTCCGATTAATGGATTGTAACCGCCGATGTTAATTTTTATTTGATCTTCGGATGTTGTGTTTGTGGTGCCGAAACTAAACGTATTCCAGAACAAACGTTTCGCTTGCCACACCGTTGTGTATGTTAATTGCTCGGGGAAACGTGTTGGGTCTGCCGCAGCTGCAAAGGCTTCTATGGCTAGGATTGCAGATGCGGTATGGTGACCGTGGCCACCTTCGCCTGTTGTGGGGAAACGTGTAATGATGACATCTGGTTTGAAATTTCGGATTACCCAAACAACATCGGCAAGGATGCTGTCTTTGTTCCAAAAACCAAATGTTTCATCGGGGTTTTTAGAAAATCCAAAATCATTGGCACGTGTGAAATATTGTTCTACACCATCGATGCTGCGTGCGGCGAGCAATTCTTGCGTACGAATCAAACCCAGCGCTTCGCCTTGTTCTTTGCCAATTAAATTTTGTCCGCCGTCGCCACGTGTCAACGATAGATAACCCGTGCGGTAATTGCGTTCGTACGTTAAGTATGGAAGTAGGCGTGTGTTTTCATCATCGGGATGTGCCGCGATGTACAAGACAGAACCTACTGTATTTAATTTTTGAAGTTTTTGAATGATTTCTGCTGAAGATACCGTTGGTGTTTGTGCTGCGATGCTAAAGCTGAGTACAAACAAAAGACACAAAAGATGGAAGATTCTTTTCATGAATGAATTAAAACTTAATTACGAATAGACAAGGTATAAAAAAAAGTACAGAGAACATACTTGCTAGGTACTAGTTGCTAGACGAAAGAAAGATATAGTATTGAGTTCAGAATCCATAAAGTACAAGTATTGCGCCAGATTGGGAGATTAAAATGTGCGACCCGCTGGGGTCGGTTTTACATTCAAAATTGTTTGCTATAAACATGTGACTCCAGAGGAGTCACATGTTTATAGCAAACAAGAAAACCAATAAATTTACGCACAGCCTCGAAGAGGCATACGTCCTTTTGTACGAATAATGATTTTACTATGTACTCCATACGTCCTTCGTCTAGCAACTAGCGACTAGCAACTACAATAAAATATCCCACTTGCGTATATACACAAGTGGTTTTTGAATCAACAATTCTTTTTTAAAATCAGTTGATGCCGAAATGGTAATATGTGTTTCGGTGTGGTTGCAACCGGGGTCGTTGCAAGTTACTTCTCTTGTCTGTACTTGCGCATCCCTAGGCATTGAAGGAAAACTCAGTACCCACTCTAAAATTTTTCCGTTGATTATTTTATTATCAGGGTCGCGTGGGTTTACAAACATACTTAGTGTTTTTTAAACAGTGCAAGTTTTTCTTTGCCACAATATAAGGTAAGTGTATTGTCTTTTGTGCTATAAAGATTAGAAGTGGAAATTACAGCTTTTATTTTATCTTCTAAATCCATTACACTGCGTTGACAGAACGTGCGAGAGGAAAGAATAGTTCCAAATGCAATGCTATCTCGGTATGTTGTGCAAGTAGTTCTAAATTTATTACATGCTAAAAATCCAGTAGTAGTACCATCTTTTTCAATTGTAAGCTGCATGGTTTCTTTATGTTGAAACGTATCTTTTGCTTTGGGGTACAATTGACATAATTCCCAAGTGCCTATAATAGCATTCGGCGTCACATGTTGAATCCAATTAAATGAAGCAAACAGGGCACAAGAAAAGATGAATGCGATGCTGTATGGCTTAATAGTTGTCATCTTCAAGCGTTTTCGGCTTTTCGGCTTTTTCTGGATCCGTAATCCATTTATAGTTTGTAAAGAGTGCAATGCTTTGTAAAATATCGGCATTTACTTCTTCCAACATTTTTTGGGTGTACATTTTTATATCCGATTGTATCATGGGTATTTCAATACGTTTGGTTTCTGTGCGCATTGTTTTTTGACCAGTCGTTTTTCCCATATAGGAAGATTCTTCTGTATAGGTGTAGTAATGCACCAAGCGTTTTACTTTGCAATGTAAACCCGTTGGCGTATAATAAATAAGGTAATCGAATGTCATTGAACAGTCTGCATATACTGCTTTGTGTGTATTTCTCAACATACCCCTGCTTTTTAATTTATTCGTGATGCGAATTTTTAAAACTTTCTGCGTGGTGTCAATTCCGATGATTTCATATTTTTCAACATAAAAGCTATCCAGAAATTTTTGAGTGAAAAATAAGGTACTGTCCCACGATTTGGGGCTGTCAAATTTATAATCGAAGTAATAACAATAATCTTTTCCTGCACTATCCAACGGCGGCGCACTAGGTTTGGCAGCAAAACTATTAAAGGATAGTAGACAAATGGCGATGAAAAGAATGTGCTTCATGTGATAAAGGATCTGCTTGAAATCTGTGTGATACTTATAAAATTACATTTTATTATTGAAAGAGTCTCTTTTTTGGCTAAAAAGAGACGCGCTTATTAGGCTATTTCCAAGATAGAGGTCAATTTATTCTCACTAAACGATTTTATTTTGAACAATTTCAATATTTAAATTATAATTATTGTAACTTGTAGGACGAAGTTTAATGATTCGGTTGAGACCATTTTTTTCAATACATAGATAAATTACTACTACATGAGTGCGTTAACGGTAACACAAGAGAAATTAGGGAAAACGTATTACAATCTTGAATTTTTGTTGAATTGTTTCAAGGAGATGTTGATTGAAAACGGCGAGGCTGAACTTGCAAGTTATATCCCGTGGATAAACAAGAAAGGTAAGTTAAGTCCAGACGCGATTACTGAAAAGCATATTCAAGTATATTCCATCGCATTTCAGTTGTTGAACATGGCGGAAGAAAACGGTGCTGTAAAATCACGTCGTCAGCAAGAAAGCGATAAATCGTTGGCAAGTGTTAGCGGTTTGTGGGGTAAGAACTTGGCGATGTTGAAGCAAAAGAAAATTACGCCGGAACAAATTGCGGAAGAATTGTGCAACATACGCATCGAGCCTGTACTAACAGCGCACCCTACAGAAGCAAAGCGTACAATTGTATTGGAACATCACCGACAATTGTATTTACTATTTCTTCGTTGGGAAGATTCGACTTATACGGATTTAGAGAAAAACGAAATTAAACGAGAAATGAAATTGGTTCTCGATCGTTTGTGGAGAACAGGTGAAATCTATTTGGAGAAACCAGATCTAAGCTCTGAACGTTCGAATGTACTGCATTATTTAACAACGGTATTTCCAGATGTTGTAAGCATCCTCGATCGTAGATTGGGTATGGCTTGGGAGCAAATGGGTTTTGATCCAGAATTAATTATATCCTATAAAAAATTACCGAAGCTTTCGTTTGGTAACTGGGTAGGCGGCGATCGCGATGGTCACCCCTTTGTAACCAGCGACGTAACTAAAGAAACGCTTGAACTTTTCCGTTTGAATGCATTTATTTTAATGCACAGACATCTTGAAAAGCTTGAAAAGAATTTGAGCTTTACCTGTTTGTTTAAAGAAACAACCAAGCCACTTCAAAAAAGAATCAATGAATTATTGGTTGAAACGAACAACCAACATTTGTTGGAGAACGAATCAAACAACAGAGAAATATTCCGTTTCTATGTAGAACTTCTTATCATGAAGTTGCCTCTGGAAGAAACAAAAGGCGATGGCTTGCGCTTGGATGAAAAGCCATACAGCTATTCTCAATCCGAACATTTGATTGACGACTTGGTTATTTTGCGCGATGCTTTAGTTGCCTTTGGTGCGAAGACCATTGCCTATAACGATGTGCGTGAAATGGCTCGTTTGGTACAAACATTCGGTTTCCACTTAGCGCATTTAGATATTCGTCAAAATAGTAAGTTTCACGACAATGCTATTTCGCAATTAATGAATGCGGCATCGATGGATGGCACGCGCTTCTTGACCTTGAACGAAGAAGAGCGTATTAAATTCATCAATAAAGAATTGCTTTCCCTTCGTCCATTCTCGTATCCAAGTACTGCACTTGGCCCTGAAGCGGATGCGGTGATTTCGTGCTACCGCGTAGTTGGTGACCACATCGATAAATATGGTACGGCTGCATTGGGTTCGCTTATTGTAAGCATGACGCACTCTGCATCGGATTTGTTGATTGTTTATTTGTTAGCGAGAGAAGCAGGTTTGCTGATTAAAACCGACAAAGGTATTGTTTGTAAATTGCCTGTAGTGCCTTTGTTTGAAACGATTGAAGATCTTCAAGTGAGTCCGTCGATACTCAGTAAATTCTTAGATCACCCAATCACAAAAGCAAGTTTAGAGTATCAACGTTTGGATAGAAACGAAAAAGATAAAGTACAACAAGTAATGATTGGTTATAGTGAT
>JAYTLG010000207.1:0-4164 GCA_043729555.1 Cytophaga sp. | reverse complement strand
CCTGAACTAAAAAAAAAGAATAATACGATGTTGAAACGTTTGCGCATAGATGTATAGACGTCAAAGATATTGAAATTGTTCCATCAAATTGCTTTTTGTAAGATAGGCATAAAAAAAGCCCCGCTTGTAGCGGGGCTTTCAATTATTATTGTGCTTAAATTAAGCAGCTATGTTGTTTACAAATTTAGCTAACTTAGATTTTTTGTTCGCTGCATTGTTTTTATGAATGACATTTTTCTTAGCTAATTTATCTAGCATACCAGAAACTTTTTTGTACAATTCAGTAGCGTCAGCTTTTACAGTTGATGCTCTTAATCTCTTCACGTAAGTACGTGTAGTTTTCATTTGGTAGCGGTTTCTCAGATATTTCGCTCTGTTCGCACGGATTCTTTTTAAAGCTGACTTATGATTTGCCATATTAGTATCTAGATTCTTATTACTTCGTCGATAAATTTTCGAATGGCAAAGATAAGACGATATTATTAAAAAACAAAACCTTGTTTGGAATTAACTTATTTCATGTTATAATTGTGGAAAACTTCACAGCTATGAAGAAACTTTCTTTTTTGTGGGTAAAGCCCCTTTTGGGTGCAGTTATCCTCATTATATGCACATCTTGGGGCTTTTTTGCCCACAAAGAAATCAATAAAATGGCCGTTTTTTCTTTGCCACAGCCATTAATGCAATTTTATAAGCAGCACATTGATTTTATAACCGAGCAGGCTGTAAATCCAGATAAACGCAGATATATCGTTACTGGGGAGGCCCCTAAGCATTATATGGACATCGAATACTATACCGATTCCATTTTATTGAAACGCCCCAGTTGGAACGAGGCGGTTCTATGTTATCCAAATGATTCTTTGCAGGCGCATGGTATTTTACCCTGGAATTTAATTCAATTGTCGTATCGGTTAACTGAAGCCTTTAAACAACAAGACGCAAAAAAGATTTTAAAACTATCGGCCGATATGGGGCATTACATTGGCGACTTGCACGTGCCGTTGCATACAACGAAAAATTATAATGGACAATTAACCGGACAGCATGGAATACATGGCTTGTGGGAGTCGCGCTTGCCCGAATTGTTTGCTGCTAATTATTCTTACTATGTGGGCGAAGCAAGGTATATTCCAAATATGCAGAAGGCTGTATGGGACGCCTTGGCGGCTTCGCGTAGTTGTGTCGATTCGGTTTTGAATATTGAACTGCTGTTGCAACAAACGTTTAAGCAAGATAAAATATTTTCATACGAAGATCGCAACGGGCAAACCCTACGTGTGTATTCACCAGCATTTAGTGCAGCCTACCATAAAAATTTAAACGACATGGTGCAACGTCGCATGCGTGCGGCTATTAAAATGACAGGCGATTTCTGGTATACTTGTTGGGTGAATGCAGGTAAGCCTCTTCCAATGGCGTTTGCAGAACCAATGTATTCGAAAGAAGAATTAGAAGAACAAGAAAAATTAAAACAGAAAGCCCACGAAGGGTGTTCGCATTAAACAGCTTTTATTTTTTGAGTAATTGCATGAAGGAAATAATAGGGGACTTATCATTTTTAAAACGAAGTTCCGTTTTCCCATGTAAGCCAGTATGTTCTTTATAGACAACCGAATTTAGGTTTTCGATGTTTTGATACTTAATAGGAATTTCAAAACCCAATGGCTTGGTATTTTTGGGATTGAATAAACCTGTTATGTTTGATGGACTGCAGTTGAATACCAATGCCGCATGAACCCTGTTTATTAGACCTGTACTGAAAACCTGTGTATGATGTTTGTTTTCAAACACGAGGGCATTCGTTGATTTGTCTATGCGAATGGCACTATCGAAGTTGCCAAGAACTAGGTTAAACAATCCGTTTTTTTCAATCGATATCAATCCATTTTTTTGTAAATATTGAATGAATTGATTTGTCCGTTCTTTGTTTTGTTGGTTTAGCGTGATTGAAAGATTAGGCTCGATGTAGCTGGTGTCTTTTTTCTGTAGCACCATTTCAAATTCATCGTTCATCACAGATGTATAATAACTATTTTTGATCGTCTCCCATCCATTAAATTTCACCCGACAGGTGTTTCCATTTAAGGTTTGGAATAAAATATCAATCAAGGCTTGTTGTTTTTTATATGCTTCTGTAAGTGCTGAAACTTTTGCAATTGTTTTTTTACATCCGCTGGTTGCGAAGTTGCAGGCAAATTTCAAACCCTGACTATTATTTGGAATGGTTAACGTGTCCTCGTTAAACAATTCAGTTGCAAAGCCTGTGTAGCTCCAATCCAGTTCAATAGCGGTATTGTTTCGAATCAGCTTGAGTTCGATTGTTGTAGGATCTAGCAATGGATGGATTTGATTGTTGGGTATATAATTGCTGTTGACAAAACAATTAGCCCATTCGGAATACGGTTCAACTTGATTGATTTTTGTTGCAGACGTATTGTTTAGTAAACTCAGCGCATAAGTTGAATCGGAAGCTTCGGTTGCAACAAACAATAAGTGATTGCTGGTGTATAGCCAAAATCCTTCCTTGGTTCGGAAGTTATATACGTATTGGTTTTGAATAAACGTGCTGTCGATCGTATGTGTTTGAGCAATTTTTTTAGGGTTTGAAATCGTAAAAAGTAGGCTGGTATAATTGTAATTGTTATGCCATTTACCGAAGAAGCAAATATTGCTATCTTCAACGATGCCGTACATTTCGGGTGATTTTAAAATATCGCTAAAAGTGTTTGATACTGAATCGGAATCAAACAAGATTGAAAAATTGCCGTTCAAGAAACTCGACCAAGCAATATCTTTTTTGATTTGTTGTATGTTTACAGATCCCAACAACCAACACGAGTCGGGGATAGCGATTGATTGGTTTTGGTTTATAACAAACGTATCTCTCTTACACGAACGGTAAAAGAGATACGATGCTGTTAGCGTAATAAGTAGTCCTACAAGGATGAGGCCTTTACGCATCTTATTTTTTTGTGAAATGAACGTATATTTCTTCCATCATATCAACTAAGATATTGATGCTGTTTTTTTGATCGTCGTTAAACAAAATTTCACTTTGTGTGCTCATGTTTGAATCGCTATTGAAATTGGTGTAGTACGTTGTTTCGTCAAAATATTTTGCAAGTATTTCCAATACTTCTGCTGTTTCTTTATCCTCTACAAATTGAACAGACGAAGCCAATATTTTCCCTACCTCAATATGCGCGCCTGATTGGTGATTGGTAATTCTGTTGAAATTTTCCGTTTCGTACGTACTTCTAGATGCTGTATTACTAGCTTGCGTTGGGTTTAAATTGTTGTCGTTTGTTAAGATACAAACCCCATTGTGTACCCATATATATTGGTTTATATCATCGAGTACTATAAAGTAACGCGACTTTTCTTTTTGAATAAATCCTTTATCGACCAACAATTTTAAATATTTATTAAAGATGGAATCGTTGTTAATCGTCATGGCTATGGAGAATAGAGGCATTGGTATTTTATTGGATTTTTCAACCTCTACGTAATTGTATTCTTCATCCATTTCATACACCTTCGACTTTATTTCGACGCTTGTCATGGCATGATACAAAAGAATAAATTCGCCATTAAAGATGCTCCAAACTTCATCTCCTTTAATCCCTAATGCTTGATACGTTTGACGTGCCAATGTATCCTTGCGTGCATAGATCATTTCGTATAAGGTATCTTGTCTTTCAGATAAGGAATCCAGTTGAAACCAATTTAATGTCTCGTGCTCGTATTTCGCATCGTCGGATTCGTATGTATCGTACGAATCGTATGAATCATAGCCATCGTAGGGTTCAACAATTGTTTCATCGTCGTATACCGTACCTGAATCGGTTATGACACTTAAATCACTTTGATATAAATTTTCATCTGGTCCGTTTACAATAAAATCAATGGTGTCAATTTCTTTTCGGTAGGCACGTATTATCGAGTCTGTTTCAAATACACTACTTTGGCTTTCTTTCACTGTTTCAATAAGCAATGTATCCATATTGTAATTGAATGTTTTTTCAGCAAATTTCTGCATTTCTTTGAAACTAAAAGCATAGCTGATATAGCTTGTTACGGGAGCTTGGTAAACAATGTTGGCTAATTTTGCGGATGGTTTTAAATTGAAAATGGGACTAATAATTGCAGCTAATTTTTCGC
>JAYTLG010000206.1:0-7752 GCA_043729555.1 Cytophaga sp. | reverse complement strand
TTTATATATAGCGAAATATTCAAGGATACCATAGACGGTAGTCTTATGATCGAACCCTATGTTTTGAAAGAAGAATTCAACTTTCCAATTGTAGATACTACAGGCCGTTTTGATATGTCCTTCAATAACTTCACTGCAATTGAAACGTATTTCGACAACTATTATGCGTATGACGATAACATTCCAGAATCGACAATCATGAGTATAAATCCTGGAGGGATTCGTATAGCAAATGAATATAAAATATTGAAAAGAGATACACTAACAGATATTGACTATTGCTTCCTTAAAAATAATGGGCCAGACCTTACTAATTCTACCTTTTATATGAATGTATGGAACGCATCAACATCAATCACTTCTGAAAACACGCTTTTGAATCAGCAAGCATTAGTAGCATACAGCTCCAGTATCAATGGGTTTGTTCGCTATGCATTAAGCACTCCTATTATTTTGGATTCTGGCGCAACGTATTATTTCGGTTTTACTCAAAACTTTAATTATTCTTTTTTTATTGGGTACGATCGAAACAATAATCGGTTAGATAAAATTTATACAAGTAAAAATGGTCAAACATGGGTACCACTTAGTACAACTGCACTAGAGTCAGGTGCACTTATGATTCGTCCCGTATTTGGTAATGGCGGAATTGTAACAAACACACTAAATAAAGAAATAGAGCAAAGTCAATTTGGGATATATCCAAATCCTTCAATAGGTCAGTTACATTTTAGTGGCGAGCCAGAATATATAATGATTTACGACCTAAGTGGGTTGTTGATTCAACAACAAAAATTAGATGCATCTAGTATATCTACGGAATCCATCGCAAATGGTCTTTATATAATTATCCTGTCAAAAGGAGAATACAAAGAAACCAAACGTTTAATAATTCAAAAATAAACGTATTGTTCATCTGTGTATTTACCGATGAATAATACCTACTACAACCTAATGCACTATTATGAATACCAGATACAGTAAATTCTTATGGCTAATACAATTTATAGGAGATGTATTACTACTGAACGTTTCTTTTATTTGTTCTTATTTCATTTCAAATCAAAACCATCCACTTGAAAGATTGTATGACAATTACATAACATTGTTTGTCATTTTCAATATGGCTTGGTTTATGTTGGCTCTTACTTTTAATATTTATATATATTCAACTGCACGAAGACGTAAGTTGGAAGCGGTCGTTTGGAATTTAGTTAAAACTGTAGCCCTACATATATTAATTATTTTCACTTTTATAGGGGCATTGAAAGAAGCATCTTATTCTAGACAAATGTTATTAATAGCTTATATTTTTATAGGTATTAGTATTTTCACATCGAGGATTTTATTTATACTACTAATAAATTGGTATAGAAAAAAAGGTTCTAATTTTAGAAATGTACTTATTATTGGCGCTGGGCCCGTTGGTCTACAAGTGATGCGTTATGTTATTTCCAAAGACAATTCGGGCTATCGATTTATTGGATTTCTAGACGACGCTATTACTCATGTTAAACACAAAGAATTAATTTTAGGAAATGTGGATTTCTTAAAAGAAGTATGTGAAGGGAAATTTAAAATAGATGAAATCTTCTGTACGCTCCCCTTTACGGCGACAAAAAAAATTCGCTCCATTATTCAATATGGCGACAACCACTTAATACGAATACATCTGGTGCCTGATTTTAGAGGTTTTTTAAACAAAAAAGTTGATCTCGAATTTTATGATGAAGTTCCTGTACTTAATATTCGCAAAGAACCGCTTGAAAATTTATTCAGTCGAATGCTAAAACGTTTGTTTGATGTTGTATTTTCGTTTTTCATCATTGTGTTTGTCTGCTCCTGGTTATTTCCAATCCTTGCAATCCTTATTAAACTAAGTTCTTCAGGCCCTATTTTCTTTATTCAAAAAAGAAGCGGCAGAGATAATCAAGAATTTGATTGTTATAAATTCAGAAGCATGGCTGTAAATAAAGATTCGGATAAAGTTCAAGCTGTAAAAAACGATGTTCGAATTACATTGATTGGCAAGTTTTTACGAAAATCAAACCTAGATGAATTACCACAATTCTTTAATGTATTCATAGGCAATATGTCGGTCGTTGGACCGCGCCCACACATGTTAAAACACACCAGAGAATATTCAGCAATCATTGATAAATTCATGGTAAGACATCTTATTAAACCAGGCATAACAGGCTGGGCCCAGGTAAATGGACTTAGAGGTGCTACTACCGAACCTAGGTATATGATGAAACGCGTTCGATACGATTTGTGGTATATTGAAAATTGGACTTTTTTATTAGATATTCAGATAATTTTCCTAACTATATATACCATGTTTAAAGGAGACAAAAATGCGTTTTAAGATTACCTTACTTCTTACATTAGTCACGATATCGAATACGATTGCACAAAGCAGATTCAATCATCTCGAGCGTCAATATTTATTGAGTGAAGAGGCATCAATCCATTCAAAAGAAAACAATCTACATACCTCCATACAACCCTATTTTATTAAAGAGACACAAACACTCTACAATCAAGATAGTTTAAGGCACAATATAAAATACCCAATTAAGCGCACAAATTTCTTCAATAAAGTAGCCGACAATTTTTCAAATAACTATTTAGTACCGATTGACTCTGGAATTGTTTCGATACGAGCAGCACCACTTTTCGATTTTGAACTTGCTTATGATACGAAACAGAACAAACAATATTATAGAAATACACGTGGGTTTTTGATCTATGGTGATTTCGGGAAAAACTTCTCCTTCCTTACCGGTTATTATGAAAACCAAGCGAGTTTTCCAGGATACATAAATACGTTTATTGATTCGAATTTAGTCATTCCAGGTCAAGGCTTAACAAAACCTTTTAAAAATGGCGCTGCGCAAGATTTCAGCTTGCCTTTTGGTTATATATGTTATGCACCCAATAGATATTTAACGGTACAATTTGGACAAGATAAAAATTTTATCGGGAACGGTTATCGCTCTTTATTGCGATCCGACAATTCGATGAACAACCCATTCTTTAAACTACAAACCTCATTTTGGCATCTCAAATACATGGTTTTATACGAACAGCAACTCGATGTGCGAGCCGAACAAATTTCTATATTAGGTAGTGGATACCCAAGAAAGTACAGTACCACTCATTATTTAAGTTGGAAAATAAACAAATCCGTCGAACTCAGTTTCTTCGAATCGATTGTTTGGCAAGCCTCTGACTCCAATATCTATAGAGGCTTTGATTGGACGTATTTGAATCCTGTAATCTTTTTAAGGCCAGCCGAATTTTATAACGGATCTGCTGATAATGCTTTAATGGGCTTAAATGTTAAGTATCAAATACTTCATAATTTATATACCTACGGCCAATTTATTTTAGACGATGTAAAAATTAACGAGCTGAAAAAGGCAAATTCTGCCTACCCTCAAAAATATGGTTTCCAATTGGGTGCGCGCTATTTTAATATTGCAAAAATAAAAGGACTTGCAGCACAGGTCGAATTCAATTACGTTCGACCATATACTTATTCGCACAGACAATCCATACAAAGTTACACACATTACAATCAATCACTCGCGCATCCTCAGAATGCTAACTTTATTGAATGGATTGGCATTTTAGATTACAATGTAAAACGCTGGTCTATTTCTAACCGACTGGTTTATACAACTTATGGTGCAGACTCCTCTTCCGCTACCAATTGGGGGCATAATATTCTGGCCGATATCAGTCAATATCCTATCTACTATCAAGGACATAAAATGTTACAAGGCTTTAAAAACACCGTCATATTCAACACCTTAACGGCTGCTTATATTATAAACCCTACGGTCAACATGCGTATCGAAATGTCCTACACATTTCGATCACAAAAAAATAAAGCTACAACGGATATCAATTCTATTTTTGGATTCAGCTTTAAAACGGCGTTGTTTAATAAGTATTATGATTTTTAATACTCAGACAAAAACCACAAAGGCGTGCATCAGCGGCATGCTGTAATAATTGGAGCGAGTTATTAAATGGGGCTGGCGACACGGGTTGGGAGCGATCATCCCATTGCAATAACAAAACGCTATAATGTGATAGCTCATTTAAGAGGCAATACCACCCACGTTTTAGTATGTCAGACTTGCAGCCAGTTTGCGATGTAAACGTAATATGGATCCATACTTTTATAGACTCACATAAAGAATATTATCCAAAATATTTAATACGATCTCGCAGTAAAGAATGTAATGGAAAATACTAAACATAAAAAAAGTGGGACTTATCTGTAGTGCCCCCAAAAGGTAAGACAAATAACGATTTTTTATTTACGTAATAATTGCTGGTTACTTTTGAACTTAGCATTGTGTTTCTTAGTGAAAGTATATGCTACACCAACTGAAAAGATGAAATACCCATCATTATTTTTAGGATTACCACGATAATCTTGAGGTGTTGCTGGATAGGGAAAGTTTGTTGATTTATTTGACATTTGCCCAGACAAAGTATTGCTGAACGAACTGGCCGTTGGATATTCAGCAACACTAACATCATCGATATGGTCTGTAAAAGTATAACGATAGCCACCTTCAACAATAAAACTCCATTTGTATGTGTATTTGAATTTCAAACCCAAACCGGCTGTATAAACCATTGCAATATTTCCATAAGTAGTATGTTCCGTTTCTAATGGTCTCAATTTAGTCCACGAACCATCGGATGTTTTACCATATGGATTGTACGTCATAAAACCTACGCCAGCATATATATATGGATTAATCTTTGGTCGTCTTCGCATCATTTTTTCATATGGAAACAAATCGAATTGCCCTAATGCTAAAAATTCAAAATTAGAAGATCTGAAATCTAAATTACGATACTCGTATACATCATCTGAATAAAGTCTAAAGTAACGAACGTCTGCACGTAAATTTAAACGTTTTCCTAAATAGTTGGTTCGCAATAAGGCGCTCACGCCTAGTTGAGGACGGAATTTAAAACAATCGACGCCATCACACAAATCACCATAATAGGTTGCGTATCCTGTTGTGCCGTACAGTGTAATTAATTCATTTTTAGAAACACCTTTTAACGAGATATTTGGACTGGATTTCCCCCTATGATATTGCCCTTTGTAAATCCGCTTAGTTTGGGCGGTTACAGCAACTATTGACATCACAAAAAAAACGAAAACAATATTGATATTTTTAAGCAATGTCATTTAACTGTATTTTATTTAAATAGGTAGTTTAATTTAATATATCCCTTGGATAATCATAAACATCATTCACATTAGAAACATATCCATAATTATTGCTGACATTTTTTAATGTTTACGCAATAAATGTTGGTTTCCGTGAAATTTAGGCTTGTGGTTTTTAGTAAATGTATAAGTAACACCAGCTGAAAAGATGAAATACCCGTCAAATCCTTTGGGATCTCCTCTATAACCTGTTGGAATTGTTTTACCAGTTTTGTTTGACATCCATGCGGCCTGAGGATTGCTAAAACTGCTGGGTGCAGGATAGTTATTCTGACTGGCGTCATCCAGATAATCCGTTGTGGTAAATCGGTAACCGCCGTCTACCATGAAATTCCACTTATACGAATATCTAAATTTAAAACCGATTCCTCCAGTATACAAAAAAGCTGCATTACCATAAGCAACTTGTTCTGTTTGCAAAGGCCTCAATTGTGTCCAAGTATCGTTCCCTTGACTCCCCCAAGGGTCGTAGCTTACCATCCCAATACCTAAAAGTATGTATGGGTTTAAAAAAGTTCTACGGCGCATCATTTTCTCATAAGAAAAAAGATCAATTTGACCAGATAAAATGAACTCCCAATTGGAAGACCTAAAATCTAAATTTCTCCCCTCATGTATATCATTCGAATACAATCTAAAAAAGCGAATATCCGTTCTAATATTTAATCTATTTCCCAAATAATTTGTTCTAAGAATAGCCCCTCCACCCAGTTGTGGTCTAAATGTAAAACAGTCCATCCCATCACACAAATCACCGTAATAGGTTGCATAACCCGTTGTCATAAAAATTGTTATTAATTCATTTTTAGAAATACCTTTAAATGAAATATTCGATTGGGATTTCCCTCTATGATATTGTCCTTTATACAATTTTTTACTCTGTGCATTTACATTAAAAACACAAAGTGTTAATGTAAAAAAAATGATTATTGAAACAACTTTTACGAATGCCATACGACTTGAATGTAAATATTATTTATAGGAATAATTTATAAATTGCACTTATCACAGTTATAAACTTTTACGGCTTCAAGTTAACAAATCTAGATTGATTATTACATATAAGAGTGTAAAAAAAGTGCAAAAAGAGGTGTACTATTCCACTTTTTGCACAAATTCGGTATTTTATATTAATATTCTTTACCTGAACTGATGTTGTATGCGCCCATGCCGTGTTCTGCACTATCCAAGCCTTCAATTTCATCTCTTGCAGGAACTCTTAGGCCCATTGTTACAGAAATCACCTTGAAAACGATGTATGAAACCGGGAATACAAACAATGCCGTTGCACCCATTCCAATTAATTGAGAAATCAACTGATCCACACCTGCTTTAATGCCAAAGATACCAACAAATAACGTACCTAACAGACCGCATACCAAGTGTACAGAGGTTGCACCAACGGGATCATCTACTTTGATTTTGTCAAAAAATACAACTGCAAACACAACTGCTGCACCTGAAATTAATCCAATGATAATTGCCTCATTCGGACCCATTAAATCAGCGCCGGCTGTAACACCTACCAGACCTCCTAATATACCATTTAACACCATTGACAAATCGTATGTTTTCAAATAGGTAGCTGAGGCAATTAACGCACCAACGGCACCTGCTGCTGCCGATAAAGAGGTAATAACCAATACTAATGATGTTAAAGCTGGATCTGCTGACAATACAGAACCACCGTTAAATCCAAACCAACCCAACCACAATAAGAATACACCTATTGTAGACAATGGAATGCTGTGACCTGGAATTGGAACAATTTTACCATCTACATATTTACCAATACGTGGACCAAGAACAATAACACCTGCCAATGCTGCCCAACCACCAACGCTGTGTACAAGCGTTGAACCAGCAAAATCATAAAACCCTGGCAATTGAGTATCTAAAATTGTGTAGTTCGTAGAACCGTCTGCAAGTTCATGCGCACTCCACAACCAACCGCCGCCCCATTTCCACATACCTACAACTGGGTAAATTAAACCAACAATAATGAATGTAAATGCCATGTAAGCATTTAATTTAATACGTTCGGCTACTGCACCCGAAACAATTGTTGCTGCTGTAGCAGCAAACATTGCTTGGAATAAAAAGTCCGTCCAATAAGTATAATTTCCTAAACCATCTCCTTCAGGATCAAAATAAGTTGCAGCATCATAACCTTCGGGCAATCCAATACCAAAGCCACCAAACCCAAAGAATTTACCTGCAAAATCAGGTCCTGGATACATTAAATTAAACCCCCAGAATGCAAAAATAATTAAACCCAAAGCCGGTGTAATTGTATTCTTAAACAAAATGTTTACGGTATTTTTAGAACGCGACAAACCCGATTCTACCGTAGCAAAACCCAGGTGCATGATAAATACCAAACCGGTACAGATCATCATCCATACGTTGTTTGCTGTCAAACCTATGAAAGACACCTTTGAATCGGTTGCTGCTAAAGCTTCCTTTGATGCCGACAAGGTGTC
>JAYTLG010000205.1:0-3217 GCA_043729555.1 Cytophaga sp. | reverse complement strand
CACGCCTTACTACCGCTGCTAGAGTAAGTATGGTTGGTATGGCAAACTCGCTGTTGGTGTTTGATACAGACTTGCAACTGTTTTTTTATTATCAGGCTGCTAATGCCAAGTGGTATAGTTTAAATGCCTGGCAATCGGAAGTAACTCAAAATGGAGGCAATACAGACACCATCACAACAACCTATAGTTCGGTGGGTATTGGCACGAGTGTGCCTACAAAACGGTTGGAAGTAGTTGGTGATATAAAGGTAAGCGATAGCATTTATGTAGGCACCTCCTTAATAGCGGGCAATAGTATTTCTGCTCCTAAAATATATGGCGAAGGTACCATGCCAGTAGGCGCCATTATTATGTGGTCGGGCGCTATAACAGCTTTACCCGCAGGTTGGGCCCTTTGTGATGGGGATGCTACAGGTCTTCACGCACCACAAGTTATTCCAAATTTGAGCGGACGTTTTGTGGTTGGTTACGATGCGGCTGATACCGATTACAATGCAACCAATAAAGTTGGACCTAGCTTTACAGATGCTGATGGTGCATCTACAGGAGCCAATACAACAGATGCCAAACAAGTACGTTTGACGGGTGGGCAGAGTGGGGTGGCTCCGCATACGCATAGCGCAAGTCAAGGGAGACACAATCATTCGTATAATGACTTTTATCAAGGAGATAAAACAGTAGGGCAAAATGGAGGGGGTAATGGTGAACAAGCTGGCTCTAATGATGAAATTAGTACACTTCGTTATACAGACTTTAATACACCAATTATTACAATTGACCCTGCGACTGCAACTAGCGCAAATCAATCTATCGAAAACCGTCCGCCGTATTTTGTGCTGGCATATATAATAAAATTAAATTACTAATTCCATCTATACTAATTATGAAAATTAAATATTTATTGATAATCGCATTCATACCACTTTTGTTTTCGTGTAAAAAGACAAAAGAAGATGTGTCACCTTACACTTTTAATATATCTTCCCTGCAAACACAGGATGCAAAATTGATTTTCATAATTAAAGATGAAAACCAATTGGGTTCTGCTACAAATAGACTGGTTAAAATAAAATCAGACGATTCGGTAGAAGAAATTAATTTGACAGACGTAAACGGCACGGGTGTTTCAGATAAATTAAGGCCATTGTATTTATCAAACGCCAATCCAGATTTCATGTTAATTTCCATGGCAAGAGAAGGCGATGACCCTGTAGATGGTTATCTAATTAATAAATCAACAGGCGCATTAACATCAATTTCTGAATATGGAGGAGCACCTGCCTTTCAAGAGCGCGGAACATTGATGAATAATCGATTGTCGTATTTTGATGGTAGTAGTTTTTTGTATTTTAAAACAACAAAATTACTATCCAGTCGTGGCTCAATAGTACGTGTGTCTACTGTAAATCCTAATTACATTACTGGGCAAAATATGTTGCCAGATACTGTTTACAGAGTTGAAAGTTTTGCAGTAGATGCTGATAAAAATATTCTTGTTAGTATGTTAGGTCAATCGGGGCAATCAAAATTTGTTGTTTTTAATTCTAATAATACGACTGAAATACTAGATGATTTTGCAGTCGAAACGTATTGGGTTGGAGCAACTGGAAAATTTAATTACAATGGTATTGGAGCCTACTTAAAGCAGGTTACCTATGATAATGTCTCTAACACATTTACCTTTTCTGATTATAAAAATTTGTCTCAAAATGGAATTAATACTCAATTGTATAACCAAGAAAGTTATAAAGTTATTTATTCGGGTAAATTTATACTTGTAAGTAATGGTAAAGTATATGAATTGGAAAATGGAACCAACCCACCCAAAGTAATATCTACTATTAATATTGCCAATCAGCAATCGGTTTCTCACTCACAAACCAACGGCCTTGTATTTATTGCTGGTGAAAATGCATCTGGCCAACAAACCATTTTTAGAATTAATTTGGCGAGCAACTATTCTTATACAACGTATCCAACACCAGGCAAATATAATTTCAGCGAAATAGAAGCATTTGAAGATGGTACTGTTTACGCCACAGCCAAACGAAACAGCGATGGCAAATATGTGATCTTGAAATTTGCACCAGACGGCACAGAGACCTTGTTAGACGAAACACTCAACAAAAAAGGCATCTGGTTGGAAAAAGTTACAGAGTTTACAAATTAATGAAATGAAAAAAGGTGCTGTATTTTATTTGAAATGCAGCACCTTTTCTACTCCACTATGCAGCGCATTCTTTTCATAGTATTTTTTTTAACAAACACCGTTGTGTATGCACAGCAGGTGACGCCTATACTTTCGGATGAAGACACAACCGATCTGTATAATGCTTTGCATACACCACCCAGTCAAGAACAAATAAGCCCAGACGACCAAGCTGCTATTAACGACAGCTTAACCAAAGCCGGCTATGCGCTTAAGCGCTTAAAAGATGTTATCAATATGAAAAAAGACATCTTGTGGGCATCAACGCTGAGTCAACGTATACGAGATTTTCAAGACTCAATATTTATTTTGGTGAGCCCGCTGATGAAAGTGCAAGGCACGGGTGTACTCATTGGTTTGGTAAGCAGAGTAGGGGAAATAAATCTATTTAATCCCATAGACCCTTATGTAACGCTGTATTGGAAAATCAATCCCGTAACCAATTTAGAAATGCCCTTTCGTTTGCAGCTGCAAGTAGAACACAGCACAATGCTGCCTGATAGCTTGTTTGATGATATTGAACTAGCTATACAGACTTATTATGCTGGCAAGATATACGAAAGTGTGGACGAAACCGAAGACGATATTGTTGGCGCTACGATTGAATTTTTAGATTTGCTAGAAGGCAAAGTCGGCGATAGGTATGCACCTAAGTATATGTTTCGGGTGGGTGTGCAGGAGTGTCGTAGTGGCCATCGCATGAGTATATACGAGCATGCCGAAAATCAAACAGATACAGTAGTCTCCATTTATTTGATTGACAGAAAAAGTAAAGCAATGGTACAATCAGGTATTGATTGGAATGGTGCTGATGTAGAAGCGTATCACGCCTTTGTGGACAAAGACTCTATAGGTACACATACCATAACGGCAACCATTGACAGTGCCGATTATGTTTTTACCGTAACCTTAATTGGTGATGATGTATTGAATGTTATTTCGCAATCGATACTGTCTGTATTTGAAGCTGCATTGGTAGATGCCATGCAGATATTAGCAGACTCCGCG
>JAYTLG010000204.1:0-8360 GCA_043729555.1 Cytophaga sp. | reverse complement strand
TCATGTACAAACATACATCCATCGACATTCTACCAAGAGTAGCTGCAATGGAAGCAATTGCTGCCGTAACATTTTTCTCTGTTTTACCACGCCCCATTTGTGCGTACACCACATTGTAATTCAACTCTTCAAAACCCAACAAGTTTGTTGTCATGGTACGATTCAACGGAAACGAAGAACCATAACCTGCAGCAGAACCTAATGGATTTTTATTACTAATTCGATAACCTGCCAACATCATGTGCATGTCGTCCGCTAAGCTCTCCGCATACGCACCAAACCACAAACCAAAAGAGGATGGCATCGCAATTTGTAAATGCGTATAGCCTGGAATGATTACGGATTTATATTTATCGCTTTGTGAAATAAGTGTATCGAATAATTCTGTTGTATTTTCAACCGTCTCACGAATAGCTGCACGTGTAAACAATTTCAAATCAACAAGCACTTGATCGTTGCGAGAACGACCGCTGTGTATCTTCTTACCTAAATCACCTAAACGACTTGTTAAAATCATTTCAACTTGGGAGTGCACATCTTCAACGCCATCTTCGATTTTAAAATTCCCGGCTTCAATTTCTTTATAAATTGTACGAAGTTCTTTTAACAATACAGGAAGTTCTTCTTTGCCAATCAAACCAATGCTCTCTAGCATGGTGATGTGCGCCATAGAACCCAATACATCAAACGGTGCAAGAAACAGATCCATCTCACGGTCTTTCCCAACTGTGAAACGCTCTATGTCTTTATTTACTTCGGTATCTTTTTGCCACAATTTCATAGTGCAATCTAGTGTAAAGTTTAGAGTGTAAAGTGTAATCGAAACCTTAAACAATCAACTTAGTTATATTATATAATTTCCTTTTTTGTTTGAACTCAATAATCAAGATAAATGCATTTATAATGAAAGAATTTACACTTTACACTATCAACTTTACACTTATTATAAAACAATTTCGCTCAATACTTTAATATACTTTTCAATTCCTTCTTCAATTTCAATCAACCAAATGAATTCATTTGCAGAGTGAGAACGCGCAGAATTACCTGGCCCCATCTTAACGGATGGCACCGGAATTAATGCTTGATCAGATGTTGTAGGAGAACCGTATGTTTTAGCACCATGTTTGACCCCCGCATGAACCAATGCATGATCTGGGTCGATAAACGACGGACGCAAACGTACCGAACGGGGATTGACAACCGATTGAATATTATCTTCAATAATTTTCAATACCTCTTCGTTTTTGTATTCTTCTGTAATACGAACATCAATGGTAAAATGGCATTTTTCAGGAACAACATTATGCTGATACCCAGCGTTAATAATTGTCACTGACATTTTCATTGGCCCCAAATGTGGCGAGATGCGTTCGAATTTATAATTACGAATCCAGTCAATATCTTTTAATGCAATGTAAATAGCATTCTCTCCTTCTTCTCTTGCCGCATGCCCTGCTTTACCAACAGCAACACAATCAACAACCATTAAGCCCTTTTCAGCAACAGCGATGTCCATCAATGTAGGTTCACCAACAATTGCAAAATCAATCGGTCCTAACTTAGGATATACTAATTCCAAACCGTCGAAACCAGAAATTTCTTCTTCAGCTGTTGCAGCAATACAGAAATTATATTTCAAATTTTCTTCGTTGTAGAAATGAAGGAATGTTGCCATCAAAGAAACCAAGCAGCCTCCCGCATCATTACTACCCAAACCAAACAACTTACCATCTTTTACAATTGGCTCATACGGATCGTTTGTGTAGCCCGGATTTGGCTTCACCGTATCGTGATGAGAGTTTAATAATATCGTAGGTTTATTTTTATCAAAATGCTTATTGAATGCCCAAACGTTATTTTTTTCACGAATCGTTTCAACGCCACGCTCAACAAAAAAAGTATTTAATATCTCTGCCGTATTGTGTTCTTCTTTACTGAAAGACTCTGTCTTAATCAAAGTCTTTAATAATTCGATGGCATCTTTTTGTAATTTCTGTAACATATTTTAGTTTCCAGTTTCGAGGTGCTAGTTACTAGACGTATCTACGAACCACCCTATTTTATTATTTTATTTAATAAATTTTATTTCTATTGTCTAGTACCTAGCAACTAGTGGCTAGAAACTAATTTTGTTCCTACTGACTTCTTTTCATTTATCAATTCTACCAATGACTCTGCCTGACAAATAATAACAGACGAAACACCAGCGTTTATAGCAGCAAAAGAGTTGTCTAACTTCGGAATCATCCCTTTGTTGATTACTCCTGTTGATTTTAATTCTTCATAGGCTACAGGATTGATATCGCTGATAACCGAATCTTTGTCTTCGAAATCTCTCAACACACCTTTCAACTCAAAACAATATACCAAATTCACTGCAAAGGCTACAGACAAGGCTACAGCTAATTCTGAAGCAACGGTGTCTGCATTTGTATTCAACATTGTTCCTTTACCGTCGTGCGTAAGTGGAGCAACGACAGGTGTAATACCTTGCGATAACAAATGTACTAAGGGTTGTGATTGCACTTTCTCGACATCACCAACAAAACCATAATCAATACCATTCTTTAGCGGACGCTTAGACGACAACATAATGTTTGCATCTGCGCCCGTCAAACCAATGGCATTGCATTCGTTTGCTTGAAGTTTCGCAACAATATTTTTATTGATTAAGCCACCATATACCATGGTAACGATCTTCAAGGTTTCCGCATCGGTGATTCTTCTACCATCCAACATCTGTGCTTCAATACCTAAGCCTTTACTAATCTCCGTAGCAACTTTACCGCCACCATGAACCAGTATTTTATTTTCTTTCAGCGAAGAAAAATCCTTTAGGAAGCTTGTTAGTGCTTCCGGATTATCGATAATGTTGCCTCCGACTTTTATGATGTATAGTTTCTGCACTAAAGTGTAAAGTTTAGAGTGTAAAGTGTAAGCGTTACGCTTTATACTCTACACGATTTAAATTTATTTTAATTAACTTAATCAACATTCTTTTGATCTCATTAATTATATTATTCAATTCAGTATATACTTTATCGTTTATATAATTTAGGTCTTTACAAAATAACAGATAGTATTCTGTTTCATGTAATGAACCTAAAGATATTTGAAAGAATTGCCGATTCTCCTTATCAGTCAATCGGCCACACCCTTCCGCAATATTAGCAGGAATAGACACTGCTGACCTTCTCATTTGCGAAGTAATCCCATACCTTTCTTCTTTAGGAAAATGTTGGGTCTCTTTATATAATTGTAAAGCGAACGTATGGCTCTTTTGCCACACGATTAATTGCTTATAGTCTTGCATAGCTGGTGCGAAGATTTTTTAGTGTAAAGTTCAGAGTGCAAAGTGTAATAGTTACTTAACACAATCAAATTTAATTATTAAGTATATGTAAATATTTTTTTTGTTTTTCATATGTATACTATAGAAATGTCATTATTATAATGAAAGGATTACACTTTACACTTTCTACTCTACACTTGCTCGTTAAAGAACAAATCGAACTACAAGCTCTCAAGAATCCGCTTCAAAACCGCTTGCGCCGCCCACACTCTATTCCCTGCTTCTTGAATTACCAATGAATTTGGACCATCCAAAATTTCGTCTGCTAATTCAATACCACGACGAACAGGTAAACAGTGCATCACTTTCGCATCGTTTGTTAGCTTTAATTTTTCATTGGTCATCATCCAATGACTGTCCATGGAATGTACTTTACCATAATCTTCGTACGAAGACCAGTTCTTTACATATACATAGTCAGCGTCTTCTAAGGCTTTGTCTTGATTGTATTCAATGCGAGCATCGCCCGTGAATTCTTTTGCTAAATCATACCCTTCAGGGTGTGTAATAACAAACTCCACATCTGCACGTGTCATCCATTCTGCAAATGAATTGGCAACGGCTTGTGGTAAGGATTTAATATGTGGGGCCCAAGTCAATACAACTTTCGGACGTGCTTTCGTTTTCGTTTCTTCAATGGTAACTAAATCTGCAAGCGATTGCAAGGGGTGCAATGTTGCACTCTCCAAACTTACAATTGGTACACCTGCGTATTTTATAAATTTATTAAAGAAGTCTTCAGAGTAATCTTCGTACTTGTCTACTAAACGCGGAAAGGAACGCACCCCAATGATATCACAATATTGACCCATAACTGCAGCGGCTTCACGAATGTGTTCAACCGTATTGTGGTTCATGATGACGCCGTCTTGTGTTTCAAGTGCCCAACCTTCTTTATCCATGTTCATTACAATCGTATCCATGCCCAGATTCTTTGCAGCCTTCTGTGTACTAATACGCGTACGCAAACTTGGATTCAAAAAAATCAAACCAATGGTTTTATTTTCACCAAGCTTTTTAAATTCGTACGGATTCTTTTTTAATTCTAATGCTTCTTTAACCAAAGCAGTAATGTCGGCAACGTCTTTTACAGAAATAAAATTTTTCATGTTTATATGCGTAACGCTATAAGCCTATGGGCTAAAGCAAGAATGATAACGTTTATTGTGTGTATAATTCCCAAAACATGAATTATGGATGGGTGTATCGATAAGAAAAAAGCATTCAGCCTTGGGCTCAAGCTTTCTGCTTAATTACAAGGAATATCTTTTTTACCTGTAACATTAACAACATGCACACCAAATTGAGTTTTAACAATCAATGGTTTATTTATTGCTGCATTGAAGCAAGAATCTTCAAACGGTTGTACCATCATTCCTCTAGTGAACCAGCCTAAATCCCCCCCTTTTGTTTTTGTGCCATCAGAACCATATTGCAAAGCCAAATCTGAAAAGGATTGTCCATTTTTCAACTTAGCAATAATAACATCTGCAGTATCTTGCGCATTAACAAACTCTTGTTGTGTCGTTGCTTGTGTCAGTATGTGACTTGCTTCTACACCTGGACAAGGATGCTCACTACCTTTAGAACAACTGGCCACTAAAATAAATACGATAAAGAACGGGACAAATAGTTTCATTTTTGTATGATTAGCGCTCAAAGCTGAAGGCATAAAGCAAAATTTGGATTATTATTAATGTAGTATATCAACTCTGCGTCGCTTTTAGCCTTAGGCATTCAGCCTTTAGCTCTAAGTCTTTACGCATTCTTTAAACTCTTTTCCAACACTGCTTTCAAAGCGTCTAAGAACGCATCTGCATCGTCTTTACTTAAATTCAAAGCGGGCAAAATACGAATGGTGTTTTTATCCGAAGAAGAACCTGTAAACATTTTATATTCTGACAACAATGTATTACGAATTTCAGCACATGGAATTTCAAGTTCAATGCCAATCATTAAACCTTTGCCCCGCACTTCTTTCACACCTTGTATTTTACGAGCAGCTTCAATAATATAATTCCCTAAAAGTGCTGTGTGCTCTAACAAACCTTCTTGTTTGATAACATCCAACACGGCAATTGCTGCGGCACAAGCCAAGTGATTACCACCAAATGTTGTACCCAACAAACCGTGCTTTGCTTGAATATGAGGTGCTATACTAATAGCGCCGATTGGGAAACCATTTCCCATACCTTTTGCCATCGTATAAATATCTGCAGATACACCAGCAAAATCATGCGAATAAAATTTACCGCTACGACCATAACCACATTGTACAGAGTCCGCGATGTATACGGCATTATATTGATCACATAACATACGAATCTTTTTCAACATAGACATGGATGCCTCGTGAATACCACCTACACCTTGTATACCTTCTGTAATGACCGCACAAATAAGATTCCCATTCAATTTGAATGTTGCCTCTAATGCTGTTTCATCATTCCATGGCAAGAAGATAATATTATCTGTTTCATTAATAGGTGCAACAATAGAAGGATTGTCTGTAGCCGCAACAGCTAAAGATGTTCTTCCATGAAATCCTTTTTTAAATGCAATAACTTTTTTCTTGCCATTATGGAAAGAGGCAAGTTTCAATGCATTCTCATTTGCCTCTGCACCTGAGTTGCAAAGAAACAATTGATAATCGGGGTGACCACTCAATACACCTAATTTATCTGCCAACTCTTGTTGAAGAGAAATGATAACAGAGTTTGAGTAGAAACCAATTTTATTTAATTGATCAGAAATTTTCTGAACATAATACGGGTGTGAGTGACCAATAGAAATCACAGCATGACCGCCATATAAATCTAAATATTCAGTACCGGCAGCATCCCAAAGGCGAGAACCTGCTGCTTTAACAGGTTCGATTGGTATCAGTGGGTAAACGTCAAATAAACGCATATTATTAATGTTTATGTTTAGCAAACAAAATTCCAAATAACAAATTCCAAACGGAATCGGATTAGTGCAGTGAAAATGTTTATTTAAATTAATTTTATTTATTTAAAATATTCAAAAGAAATTCTTTCAAGTATTCAGTTTAATAATTATTGAACTCAGTATTTTTTTAATCTGTTCGGCTTCATTTATCAATTGAAGCGTATCAGAATTATGAGTCTCGTGTAGCAAGCGCAACCAGTATATTGTTTCTTTCGCTTCTTTTCTACTGATTCGAGCTCTCATCAATGCATCTTTTCTACTTAAAGACTCATTAACTTCAATATAATTGGCACCTATAGAAGCTAAAGAACGAATGACCTGTTTGATGTAATCAACATTCTCTAATTTCTTTTCAGTCTTTTTACAATGAGTACAAACACTCTTTGCAAACTGGAATGTCCGTTCTTCCAGGTTCATAATCTTTTCCATAGCTAGTAAAAAAGTGTAATAGGCTTTATGTATTAAGTTTTAAGAATATAATCTTCTTAAATAATCTCATCGATTGCATTTTCCATTCGTTTGAAATTTGGATTTTGTCATTTGGATTTTGACTTTCCGTCCGTTTGGAATTTGTTTTTTGTTATTTGGAATTTTGATCAAAAGGATGCTGCTTTCAATCGTAGTCCCGCCGTTTCCTCCAGCCCAAACATCAAGTTCATATTTTGAACCGCATGTCCAGAAGCACCTTTCAATAAGTTATCGATGATACTAACAATCATTAATTGGTTGCCGTGTTTTTCCAAGTACAACAAACAGTTGTTTGTATTTACGACTTGTTTTAAATCAATATTCTCATCAACTACATGGGTGAATGGATGCGATGCATAAAACGATTTGTATTTTGCTTTTGCTTCGTCCAATGTCCATGCGCAAGGCGTATACATCGTTGCTATGATACCACGAGTAAAGTCGCCACGATACGGAATGAAATAAATGTTTGCATCTAAACTCGATTGCAGATGCGTTAAGCTCTGACGTATCTCTTTTAAATGCTGATGGTCTAATGCTTTGTAAACAGACATGTTGTTGTTTCTCCAACTGAAGTGAGAAGTCTGCGATAACGATTGTCCAGCCCCCGTCGAACCCGTTATACCAGATACATGCACATCACTTGTTAAAACTTTTTCTGCTGCTAGTGGCAATAAACCCATTTGAATTGCGGTTGCAAAACAGCCTGGGTTGGCGATATTTTTTGCAGTTTTGATTTTATCACGGTTCATTTCAGGCAAACCATAAATAAAATCATTGCCTTCTTTGTTGATACGAAAGTCTTGACTTAAGTCGATAATTTTGATATGCGACTCAATAGGATTTGCAGCTAAGAATTTTGCAGCATCACCATGTCCGACACATAAAAACAATACATCAATTGCACTACTCAACGCACCCGTAAAAACAATATCTGTGCTGCCAATTAAATCTGTATGAACTTTATAGATTGGATTACCCGCATTACTGTTACTATGTACGAATACAATATCCGCATTCGGATGATTAACCAAAATACGTAGCAACTCGCCGCCTGTATATCCAGCACCACCGATGATGCCTATTTTTATTTTTGCACTCATTATCTTTTGCTTAAAGCTTAAAGCCAAAGGCTAAAAGCGAATAACTAATATTGAGACGAACAGCATTACGCTTTTCGCCTTAGGCATTTAGCCTTTTAGGTCTTCGTTCACTCGGTGATAAATCATCGTCTGATTACTGAATATTTTAGAGAAGCCTTTAACATCGTCGCCCGACCATGCATTGTTTTCTTCTCCGTATTTACCAAATTTAGCAGACATCAAGTCGTGTTCAGATTCAATACCAATCACGTGGAAACGGTACGGCGCAGCAAATACGTTGACTTTACCCGTAACATTCACTTGAGTATCTTCTAAAAATTTTTCAATGTTCCTCATAACAGGTTCAAGGAATTGGCCTTCGTGTACAAAGTTTCCGTACCAGTTACCCAATTGTTCTTTCCAGTACATCTGCCATTTTGTAAGCGTATGTTTTTCTAGTGTATGGTGTGCTTTGATGATAACCATCGGAGCAGCAGCTTCAAAAC
>JAYTLG010000203.1:0-4463 GCA_043729555.1 Cytophaga sp. | reverse complement strand
AACTCTTTACCAATAGGGGATGCAACCCCTAATAATCGTGCGGCGAAACCATCTAAAAAATCAACAATTAATGCAGCTCCTATACACATTGAAGCTTCGGTTATTTTTCCGTTTATTAATAATAAAATTCCCCAAAATCCAAATCCTAAATTTAAGCAGGTAAGTGCGTTGGGTATGTTTTTCTTTATCATAATTAAAGCGCGCAATAAGGGTTATTCTTCTTTTCAAATTTGATCGTAGTTGTAGGTCCATGACCTGGGAATACAACCATATCATCGGGTAGTGCAAACAATTGTGTTTGGATACTTTTAATGAGCGTATCGTAATCGCCACCGGGTAAATCTGCTCTGCCAACGCTGCTTCTAAACAATACATCACCCGACAAACAAATTTTTTCTTCAATATTTACAAACGCAATGTGGCCTGGCGCATGGCCTGGCACAAATAGAATATCAAACTTCATTGTGCCTACAATTATCTTATCATCTATTTGTAACAAACGATCGGGTGTTGCTGCACTGTATTTGAAGAAGCCATAATTAGGTGCATAGGCGCCAACAGATTGGAGTGTTGGCAAATCTAAATGGAAAATTTCAAAGGGGACTTTATACGTTTCTTTTACAAAATAATTGCCAAGTACATGGTCAATGTGTCCATGTGTATTCACTAATAATTTTACGTCTAAGTTGTGTTTAGAAATGTAATCCACCAGCTCTTGTTGTTCAAAAGGTTCATAACAACCAGGATCAACAATCAAGCAAGCACCGCCATCATCGTATGCAAGATAGGTGTTTTCTTGTAGCGGATTAAACGTAAATGTTTTAATGTGTATCATACTTTTTCAAAAGAATTAACAAAAATGGCTTAAATCGAATGAATAATCAAAAGAAGGGGGTTAATTTAGCATAATGAAGTACGTAGATTACATAATCGTAGGGCAAGGTTTAGCGGGTTCGTGTTTGGTACAAACATTACTCCGTGAAAAACAGTCTGTTGTAGTAATTGCTGCGCCTTCTAAAAAGGCATCTTCGGAAGTTGCTGCGGGTTTGTATAATCCTGTCACAGGTAAAAAAATGCTTTTAACATGGAAAGCAGAAGTTTTATTCCCGTTGTTAGAAACGTTTTATAAATCGTTAGAGGATGATTTGAATATAAAAATCCTTTATCCTAAAAAAATATTTCGACCGTTTTCAGACATTGTTGCACAAACTGATTTTTGGTCAACAAGTTCGGATCGCATTGCAGCATTTGCAGAGCCAGAAAAAAATTGTGAACAATATCTACCCTATGTTCATTGCCCATTTGGCGGCTTGTCTACAAAGATTTCAGGTTTTATTGATGTGAAAGTATTGTTGGGCGCAGTGAAAAAACAATTGATTGGTTTTGATGCCTACATGGAAGAAACGTTTGATTACAATGCCTTAACAATAACGGATACTTTTATAACGTACAAAAATATTCAAGCGAAGAAAATAATATTTGCAGAGGGGTATCACAACAAAGACAATCCATTTTTTAATTGGGTACCCGTTAAAGGTATGAAGGGTGATATATTGACCTTGAAAATTGAAGATTATATAGTAAACGATGTAGTGAATAAGCACTTCTTTGTTATACCTCTGCCCGATGGTACGTATCGTATGGGTTCGTCCTATGTAAGGGACTTTGAGGACGAAAAGCCAACGCAAGCAGGCTTAGATGAAATTATGGCTGGCGCACATACCATTTTAAAGAAGCCCTTCGTTGTAATAGACCAAAAAACAGGTATAAGACCTACAATTCAAGGTCATAGACCCATCATTGGCGCACATCCGGAACAACCTTTGGTGGTTATTTTCAATGGTCTAGGAACAAAAGGTGTATCAATAGCACCATTTGCTTCTATAGAACTGACGAAATCGTTAGTTTTGGGGCAAGAAATTGAATCTTCTATATCTGTGAGTCGATTTAATTATTTATATTTCAGTTTAAAAAATATTTCTTAAATGTCAATTGGTTTAAAAGGCATAGGAACCTACGCCTTATTATTTTTATTGTTCGTATCATTTACCTCTGTCGCGCAAAGGTCCCAGGATCAATTTGGCAAAAATCGAGTTCAGTATAAAAAGTTTAAGTGGAAACTCGTGTCCACTGAAAACTTTGATATCTATTATTATTTCGAAGGAGAATCCTTGGCGCCAATAGCTGCAACGCACATGGAGTCTGTTTTTAAAAAACTAGAATCAACCTTGGGTTATTCAAGTAGTAATAAAACAAAAGTGTTGTTGTATAATTCCGTATCCGATTTACAACAAAGTAATATTGGTTTAGAACAAGGTACTTCAGTTGGTGGTACCACCAATTTGGTAAAGGCTACGGTTCAAGTTGCTTTTACAGGCGACTTAATGAAATTTAGAGAAGATTTAACAGAAGGGATTGCACATTCTTGGATAAAAATTATTTTGTACGGCGGTACGTTTAAAGAAGTATTGCAGAGTTCGTATTTTTTATCGTTGCCAGAATGGTACGAAAATGGCGCATCCGAATATATTGCTAAAGGTTGGAATAGAGAAATGGATAATTATATCCGTGATTTAGCAATCAATAAAAAATTGCGCAATCCTTCTTCCTATTCAGGGCAAGAGGCTCGATGGATTGGACAATCAATTTGGCATTTCATTTCAGATCGCTATGGTCCGGATATGTTTGCGAATATTATTCAAATTACACGTATTTATAGAAGTGATAAAGCAGCGATTGAAGCTGCTACAGGCTACTATTTTCAGTCGTTTATTGAAGAATGGAAATCATATTATAAGCAAAAAGCAGTACAGTTAGATGGTGCAATAGTATTTGATACAACGTATAAATCCTTAAATGGTCCGAATTTTAAAGGACGTGATTTGACGACACCAGCTTTTAGCAACGATGGTAAATACCTTGCTTATTCGAGCAATTTTAAAGGCCGTTATAATGTAATGGTTCACGACCTTGAAACAGAGAAAAACAAAAAAGCATTTGCAGGAGGGTTTAAGTTGAATGACCAAGTTGTTATAACGCGTAATCCTCAGTTGGCTTGGGTCAATGAATTGGTATTAGCGTCTATAACAGTTAAAAAAGGAAAAATAATATATAGCACATACAACATTGCTACGCGAAAAAAAGAACGTAGAGAGATAGAAGTATATCATCAGATCAATAGTTTTTCCTTTAGTGCGGATGGAAAATATTTGGTTTATAGTGCGGATGAAAAAGGTCAGTCTGATATTTGGTTATATGACATTGATCGTGCAAAATATTTAAAAGTTACCAGTGATGAGTATGATGACCATTCGCCCAAGTTTGGTCCAGGCAACAATGTTATTTTTTCTTCGAATAGAAATGATGATACATTGTTGACAGTTACACGCTATCAATCTAGGCCCAATTATTCATTATTTATATACAAACCAGGCTCAAAAGTATTGAAGCGTATATCTGCGTATGGGTGTAATTATACGCAGCCTGCATTTGTAAATGCTACATCCATTGTTTATTTAAGCGATAGCAATGGTGTTCAGAATCTCTACACTCGAAATATTAATACCGGAGCTGCGGCACCATTGACCAATAACATGACGGATATTTTGGAGTATGATTTCAATCTACCCGAAAAATATTTAGCGTTTATTGCACGATCGAAAGGAAAAGAAAAAGTATTTTTAGAAAAGGACTTTTCAATTACAAAATCGGTTCAGATTACGGGGCAAACAGATCAATCGGAAATAACAATAAGAAAAATTTTACCTCAAGAAAAACCCAAGAACGGCAATTCCAATATTATTGTGGCGCCTAAGAAAAATGCAGATGATATTGATTTAGATAAAGTTTATTTTGAATCGGATACAACATTAAAAATTCCGAAACCAAAGGGTGTTCCTTTTGACAATGCATTGCCTCGCAAAGCTGTAATTCCTACATACGGGCCTTATGATTATAAAAATTTATTCGGCACTGATAATGTATCGTCTACTTTTATGGTCGACCCACTAAGAGGTTTTGGTCTTTTGATTGAGTCGAAAATGTCGGATTTAATGCAAAATCACAGAGTAAATATGGGCTTCTTCGGTGTTGCAGATTTTAAAAGTAGTAGTATATATGGCGAGTATTTATATTTGAAAAAACGTGTTGATATGGGCGTTCGATTTGATCGTGTGACCTATTTTGCAACGAGTGAAAATATTACACATCGATACATTACAAATACCGTAGAAACAAAGTTTTCTTATCCGTTGTCGGTATATACGCGCATCAGCGCAGCACCTTTTGTTGAGGCGACTCGTTACTCAGACATGTCAGATTATTCAACCGTTATTTATGAGCCAGATGCGAAACGATTGTATACTGGCGTAAAGTTTGAACTTGTATTTGACAACACAATTACCTCTGGTATGAATATGATTGAAGGTACTCGAGCGAAAATCAATTTCGATAATTATAGAAAT
>JAYTLG010000202.1:0-3203 GCA_043729555.1 Cytophaga sp. | reverse complement strand
GAAATTGGTTGATGTAGGTAAAAAATACGGTGCACGTGTTCGTTTCTTCCATGGTAAGGGCGGTTCCATTAGTCGTGGTGCGGGTCCTACGCAATGGTTTATCAAAACATTGCCGCACAATTCCATTCAAGGCGATATGCGTTTGACCGAACAAGGTGAAACCATTTCTCAGAAGTATGCAAATAAATTCAATGCAGCCTTTAACTTAGAATCGCTGTCGGCATGTACGGCTGGTTATACTATTTTACACAAGCATACCGTTCATAAGAAAAATCGTTTTGATAAACACCTAGATACCTTAGCTGCAAAAAGCCAAGCGTATTACACTGATTTGATAAACGATCCCAATTTTATTGTTTTCTTTGGTCAGGCTACACCGATTGATGTTATTGAACAAAGTAAGATTGGTTCAAGACCTGCTCGTCGTTCGGGCAAACGTACCTTGAGCGATTTACGTGCAATACCATGGGTGTTTAGCTGGGCGCAGTCGCGCTTTAACATCACCAGCTGGTATGGTGTTGGTGCGGCACTTGAGGCATTTGCAAAAGAAAATCCAGAAGAGTTTGAGTACTTAAAGAAAGCAGCAGCGAGCGATACCTTGATTCGTTACATCTTTACCAATGTAGATACAAGTTTGGCCGCTACCGATGAAAAGATTTTCAGAAGTTATGCAACGCTCGTTGAAGACGAAGCAATTCGTGCCGAGATTTTGGATATGATTGTGAAAGAATTTAATAAGACAAAGAAGATGTTGTCCTTATTGTTCGACAATCCATTTGAGAAAAGAAGATCGTCGCATCATTATTCGAATGTGTTGCGTGCCGAAGCGTTGAATGACTTACACTTTGATCAGATAGAATTATTGAAAAAATGGAGAAAGGTAAATACACAACCACAATCCGAGAAGGCAAATAAAATCTTAACCGAATTGTTGTTAACGGTAAACGCAATTGCAGGTGCGTTAAGAAACACAGGTTGATACCATCCAGCATCAAAAAAAACATCCCACAATATGCGGGATGTTTTTTTTTGATATAATATATATATACTTACACCTGTAGTTGTTCGGTATTAATGATGAACAGGGTGGTGGTGGTATTTAGTAGCAGAGTTTGAATACGTAGGGCATGTGTGTTGCGGAGCACAAGAAGCGATTAAGCTAATCACTAAAGCAACTAAAAAAACGATTGTATATTTCATGTGACTATGTAGTTTAGTAAGTATGTTGCTAAAGTATTAAAAAAATCAGTTACAACAAATTAAAAAGGCTATAAAATGGCAAAAAAAGAACATAAAGGTCGTACGGGAGTTGTTTACTCGACCAGCGACGAATTCAATTATTCGTATGATGGCGAAGCCGAAGCCGAAACCTTAACATCTGACAAACAGAAGTTAAAGGTGCTATTAGATAGCAAAGGCCGGGCAGGGAAAACGGTTTCCGTTGTTACGGGTTTCGTTGGCACTACTGCCGATTTGGAAGAATTGGGTAAAAAGTTAAAAAATAAACTTGGCGTTGGCGGCTCGGTTAAAGAAGGCGAGGTTTTAATTCAAGGCGATTTTAGGGTACGTATGATGGCCCTATTGAATGAGATGGGATATAAGGTGAAGTAGGGCGCGTGAGTGAATTCCAACGAAACCTATGAGGTTTTTGTAACTTAAAGCAGCTAGAACTTCGGATATGCAGAGGTGATTGATGGAAAACCTCAGAGGTTTATGATAGAAGTAAGGCGGAGGTGGATGCACAAGCGTATGCTTGCGCTCGTATGCAACATTCGAGTTTTTACTTCTTGCTTTTTCTAAAAAAGAAACGATATTTATAATGGGCAGCTAATTTTTTGACAGATTTAGATGCAATTCTATTTCTATATTCAAAAAAATAGCCGTTTATTAAACGTATATATCCGGATAATGAAACGGATAATCTGAACAACATATTAAATATACATGCACTCGGGGTGCGTATATTAACTAGTTAGGCGTAATACTGATTCAATGAAAAACATTCATATATTAATAATAAGCGCTCTTTTATCCGTTTCTGGATTTGATGGATATTGTGTTGTTTCAAAGGATTCTATTCCTTCTTATTACTCATTAGACAAGGAATACTTTTCATTTACTACAACAACATATAAGTATTTGCCAAATTCAAAAAAACAAAAGGTATTTATCTACAAGATATTTAAAGGGAATTCTTTGGTAGACCAATATTGGATTAATAGAGAACATGTAATAAAATTAAAAGATATAGACTCTGAATTTTTACAAAGTTTAATTGCCAATGATACTGTAAATATTAACACTGTTCTAAAAAAATATAATCTAACTGAAATAGCTAATTCCGCTTTTTTTTCTAGTTTTTTTAAAATTGACTATCGTAATGTCAGACAGAAGAAAGGTCTTGTGTATGGTTGTGGCCAGGATCGAAAAGGACACATTACTACTTTTAATTTATTTACAGTAAATATTAAACATAATAATAAAACAGTCTACTCAAAAAGAATAAAGTTTTCACAACCAACAATGTCTGAATTGAAAAATATTATAAGTAATATGATAGTTTTCTATTCCACAGATAAAAATGAATTTTTTGCCTATGGAGAATTTAACTACACAGAAGATTCTTCACTTGATTGGATTGATGATAAAATAATATTATGTAATAGAAACAAATAGCACATACGCCTAACAATAGGTAGCATTTATTGTAGGCTTATTTGATAATATTTATAGCGGTGCTTTCAAGTCCGCACGAAATAATTAAATTTAAAAGGGTGTGCGGGTTTAGTGTTGAGGAAATCTTGGCACTTTCAAGGCCTACAACAAATGCAACCAACACCGTTAGGCGTAATTTTAACAAGACTCTACACATCGACAGAATGACAGAAAACAAATATAAATTCACAGTTCAGACATCAAATAACGGGACATTAGATATTCCATTGACAGAAGGAAAAGCATTGTTTGTTTAAACAGTCAACGGCACTCAATTCGCTGTTGGCCAGAAAAGGCAAAGTGAGTGGTGACGTGCTTAGGTTGGGGGCGCCAAGTCAGAAGTGAAAAACAGTTTGCGAATATTCAAAATTAAAAAAGGAGAGCATGTATGTAGTGCCCCCAAAAGGTTAGACAAATTTAATAATTATTAATGATTATTAATGATAAAAATGAGCTCGGTAATTTACCGGGCTCATTCCGTTTAAACT